>JBHJOG010000297.1:0-2754 GCA_050329975.1 Alphaproteobacteria bacterium
CGGATCCCGGAAACGCTCGCGTGCGGCGACGGCAGCAGTCGGACGGAGATGTCGCCATCGATGACCAGGTCGCGGCCGGTCGCCGCCCTGACCTCCTGCGCGATATCGGCCTTGTACCCGTTCCAGTCGATGACCGCCGGCACGATGAACACGGCGGCGACAAGCAGTATCACCAGGCCGATCAGGCCGTAGAGCAGCTTCCTCAACTCAAGTCTCCGTCGTGTTACGGCCCCCAGGAACGACCCTGTGCCGAATCCGGTCCCACCTCAACTCTTGGTAACGGTTTGATGCTCCGCCCGTTCCCGCGCAATGGCCAGTTTGCCAGAGTCAACGCCATGCGTCTTCCGGATCGCGCCCAGCGGCTTTTTCCTGGGCGATCACGCGGCCTACTTGCTCCGCGCCCGCCCGGTCGAACAGGAACCCGAACAGGCCGAACCGTCGCCCCGCGGTCACCGGCAGCGCCTCGTGCAGCAGCGAACACGAGAAGATCACCCCACCGCCCGGATCGGGCCGGTAGCGGGCCGCGCCGAACTCCGGGAACACGAGCTCGCCGCCCGCGTAATCGCCGTTGAGATTGGCGGTGAGCGCGAACAGACGGTGGGCCGTGTACGGCGTAGTGTTGTCGCGATGCCGGCCGAAATGGCCCGCATTCCCGCTTTCATAGCAACCGATGCGGAAGGTCTCGAAGTGATCAACCTGGCGCTGGAAGGCCATGGCGATCTGGGGCAGCGCCCGGCGCGCCAGCCGACGCCGGATCTCTCGGGTCAACGCCTCGTCGTCGACCGGCACATCGGAGCGGCGCTTGAGCACGGCGTCGGCACGGCTGCCGGCCGACGCACCGCCGGAAGCCGAGACGAGGTCGGTCACCTTGCGCCCCTGCTGCCAGTGGGCCAGCAGCCGGTCGCAGAACGCCGGCTCGAACAGGTCCGGCAGCACCAGCACCGGTGCCTGGAGACGCACCGTCCCGGGGTGCGCGCGCTCATCCAGCCGCCGGACCGTGGCTTCGACCGCGGCGGCTGCGCCTGCGTCGTGCGGCCGTTTCATCGCGACGCGCAGACCCGCATCCACCACCACCCAGCCCGGCGGCTCGATCGCAAAGGCCTGGGTCATGAGCCCCGCCGGATCGGGAAGCATCCGGTCGTCGGTGAGGGAAGGCTCGCCGGGCTGGCTGCCGGCGGCGATGCAGAAGCAGAGCGCGCCGCCGTCGGGGCCGAGCCGGTCGAGGACAGCCGCCAGCGCAGCAAGCTCGTCGGGCCTGCCCAGGCCGAACACCACGGGCCGCCCCGCCAGGCTCTGGTGGCCGAGATCGATCTTGCCGCCGTGCCGGTCCAGCAGCACCAGCCGGGGCAAGAGATCGCCCACGGCGAAAGACCGGGCCGGCGCCGCGTCGCTCATCGCGGCCTCAGAGCTCAAGCACCTTGCCGGGGTTCATCAGGTTGTCGGGATCGAGCGCCCGCTTGATCGTGCGCATCATCGCCACTGCCGACCCCTGTTCCTTCTCCAGGCAGCCGATCTTGCCGTAGCCGATGCCGTGCTCGCCGGTGCAGGTGCCGCCCATCGCCAGCGCGCGGGCGATCATCCGGTCGTTGACGACCCCGGCGCGTGCGAGTTCGTCCTCGCTGGTGGGGTCGATCAGGAACACCAGGTGGAAGTTGCCATCCCCGACATGGCCGACGATCGGCGCCATGATGCCGGAGGCGTCGATATCCGCCTTGGTCTCGCGGATGCAGTCGGCGAGCCGGGAGATCGGGACGCAGACGTCGGTCGGCCAGCCCTTGCACCCCGGCCGCAGCGACAGCGCGGCGTAATAGGCGTCGTGGCGCGCCTGCCAGATCGCCGAGCGGTCCTCGGCCCGGGTCGCCCAGGCGAAGTCCTCGCCGCCCATCTCCCTGGCGATCGCACCCACCGCCTCGGCCTGCTCGGCGACGCCGGCGGGGCTGCCGTGGAACTCGAAGAACAGGGTGTCGGCCGCCTGGTAGCGGTCGAGCTTCGAGAAGCGGATCACCGCACCCATCTGCACCTTGTCCAGCAGCTCGACCCGCGCCACCGGGATCCCGGCCTGGATGGTCATGATCACCGTATCGACGGCGGCCTCCAGCGACGGGAAGGCGCAGACCGCCGCCGACATCGCCTCGGGGATGCCGTAGAGCCTGAGCTGGACCTCGGTGATCACCGCCAGCGTGCCTTCGGAGCCGACCAGCAGCCGGGTCAGGTCATAGCCGGCCGAGGACTTGCGCGCCCGGCCGCCGGTGCGGATCACCTCGCCCTGGGCGGTGACCGCGGTCAGGCCGAGCACGTTCTCCCGCATCGTGCCGTAGCGCACCGCATTGGTGCCGGAGGCCCGCGTCGCCGCCATGCCGCCGATGGTGGCGTCGGCACCCGGGTCGATCGGGAAGAACAGCCCGGTGTCGCGCAGATATTCGTTCAGCTGCTTGCGGGTCACGCCGGCCTGCACCCGGCAGTCGAGGTCGTCCTGGTTGACTTCCAGCACCGCGTTCATCCGCGACAGGTCGATGCAGACCCCGCCGTGCAGGGCCGCCACATGCCCTTCCAGCGAGGTGCCGACGCCGAAGGGAATGACCGGGACCTTGTGGCCTGCGCACAGGCGTACGACCGCCGCCACCTCCTCGGTCGACTCCGCGAACACCACCGCGTCCGGCGCCACCGCCGGGTGGAAGGATTCGTCGCGGCCGTGGGCCTCGCAGATCGCCTGCGCCGTCGTCAGCCGGTCGCCGACGATCGCTGCCAGCCCGT
>JBHJOG010000298.1:0-12819 GCA_050329975.1 Alphaproteobacteria bacterium
GATTGGCGGTCGCCCGCCGCCTATGACTATCTGTCCGACCTGAGCAATGGCGGCGTGGCTTTCGAGTTCCTGCGCCGGAATGCCGACTATCAGGCCGACTATGCAAAGGCGGACGGTGAGGTTGCCCTCGGCGATGCGTCGGGGGGCACCGGCCTCACGCGCCGCTGGGGGCTCGGCTTTTCTCGCCGACCCGGCGGTCCGCGCCGATCGTCAGCCCGTCTTCTGGCGCCCTGAGCTCGACGCCGCCACCGTCCTGCTGACCCCGTGCCCGTCCGATCACGCGGGCGATACCATCATCTACCGGCCGGACGCCTGGCCGGGTCAGACGGTCGTCCGAGTCGGCGAGGACGGCGTGTACCTGTTGATCGGAACCGGTCGGACTGAGCACCGGGTGTGGCTGACTGGCCTGCCCCCTGTCGGCGCGCCGCTTGCCGCTCAGTTGCCGCTCAACCCGACGACACCGGTTCGCGCGGCGGCGACACTTCGCTTCTGGCGGCATGTGACGGCCTCGCGCCCGTCACCGGGGGACTCAGGACGGCAAGCCTCGCGCCTGACAGCGGTGCTGCGGGCCCTCGATGGCCGACTTGGTGACGCCAGCTACCGTGAGATCGCCACGGCGCTGTTCGGGCCGGAGCGGCTGGCGCGCGAGCCCTGGAAGACCGCGACCGTCCGCGACACCACGATCCGCCTGGTGCGCAGGGGCCTCGGCCTGATGCGCGGCGGCTACCGCAGCCTGCTCGGACCGCGCCGCGGCGCCTGACCGGCGGGGGTGGCGTTTGCCGCGCCCCGCATCTTCGCCATCCCCCCGACCGATCGTCCTCCGCCAGCGTGACCTCCGACGCGCGGCCGGTCCCCGGCGGCGCCCATGCCCATCGGAGGTTCGCTCATGCCCGATCCGCTCGCCGGCTTCCCGCCCCGCTTCCTGCGCACGCCCGAGGCTGCGCGCCATCTCGGGCTGTCCGGCCGCACGCTCGAGAAGCACCGCACCTACGGCACCGGTCCCAAGTACCGCAAGATCGGCGGCCGGGTGATCTACGCGCTCGAGGACCTGCAGGCCTGGGCCGACCGCGGGGCTAAGAGCTCGACCTCGGACCCCGGTGCCGGTACGGTCCTGCCGGCCAAGCGCCATGCCGCCATCGCCCCCGGCTATGGCGGTGGCAATGACCGGCGCTGAGAGGCGGCCGATGTCCATGCAAGGCTCGCCGCCTTCGGAACGGGCCCGGCTGGATCCCTTCGAGGCCTGCTTCGCCGACGCTCAGCCGCGCGACCAGCGCGACCTGATGGAGCGGCCGTTCTTCTCGCTCGCCAAGGGACGGCGCACCCGGCCGATTCTCTACCGGGCCGGCGCCGTCCAGGTCCAGGTCCATGCGGTGCCCGAGCACGGTATGGCGACGATCTGGGATGCCGACGTCCTGATCTGGGCCGCCTCGCAGCTGGTCGAGGCCGCCGATCAGGGCTTGCGCACCTCGCGCTTCGTGCGCTTCACGCCCTACCAGCTGCTCCGCGGCATCGGCCGCCCGACCGGCAAGCAGCAGTATGTGCTGCTCAGGCGCGCGCTGCAGCGGTTGCAGTCGACCGTCATCCTGACCACGATCCGCCAGGGCGAGAGCTGGCGGCGCCAGCAGTTCTCCTGGATCAATGAGTGGGAGGAGCTGGTCGGCCACTCCGGCCGTTGCCACGGCGTCGAGGTCGTGCTGCCGGACTGGTTCTACCGCGGCGTCATCGACCGGACCCTGGTGCTGACCATCGACCCGGCCTACTTCCGGCTCATCGGCGGCATCGAGCGCTGGCTCTACCGCATCGCCCGCAAGCATGCCGGCCGCCAGCCCGGCGGCTGGACCTTCGAGCTGCGACATCTGCACGCCAAGAGCGGCAGCCTGGCGCGCTTCTCCGACTTCGCCCTCGACCTGCGCCGGGTGGTCCGGCGCCAGAGCCTGCCCGGCTACGCGCTGGCGCTGGCCTGGGAGGCCGGTCGGGACCTGCTGCAGATCACCTCCCGCGACCAGATGTTATCCACAGCGGTCTGTGGACAGGTTGTGAATCGGCTCGGCAGATCGGGCGCAACCGGTATCGGCAGATCGGACGCACGCGATTCGGCAGATCGGGCGCACGAACCACAGCTAAGTCTTTGGCACGGCGAGGAGAATGGCGCCCTTAACTTAGAGTCTAACGTAGACTCTAACGCTTTGGTTGTTGGGACAGCGCGAGCCCGCGAGGGCGGGTCATGATCGTCGCCCTGGTCAACCAGAAGGGCGGGGTGGGCAAGACCACTCTGGCGCTGCACCTGGCCGGCCAGTGGGCCCGGCAGGGACGCCGCGTGGTGGTCATCGACGCCGACCCGCAGGGCTCGGCCCTCGACTGGTCGGAGCAGCGCGGCCGGCAGGGGCGTCCACGGCTGTTCGGTGTCATCGGACTGGCGCGCGACACGTTGCATCGTGAGGCGCAGGAAATCGCCCGGGGCGCCGATGACGTGCTGATCGACGGGCCGCCGCGGATCGCCGGCTTGTTGCGCTCGGCGCTGCTCGCCGCCGACCTGGCGCTGGTCACCGTCCAGCCCTCGCCGTTCGACGGCTGGGCCTCGGGCGAGATGCTGAGGTTGGTCGACGAGGCCCGTGTCTTCCACCCGGCGCTGGTCGCCCGCTTCGTGCTCAACCGCTGCGGTGTCGGCACCGTGATCGCCCGTGACACGGCCACGGCACTGGCCGATCACGACCCGCCTGTGCTGCGTTCGCGCATCGGCCAGCGGGTGGCCTTCGCCGCCGCGGCGCGGGGCGGGTGGCTCGTCAACGAGGTCCCTCGCGGCAGTAAGGCCGCGCGTGAGGTCGCCGCGCTCGCCGACGAGGTGGCGGAGATCGGGCGATGACAGGCCAAGAGCGCAAGCGCGCCTTTGCCGCGCGGCCGACCGATCCCGAGGCCTGGGTGCGGGCCCGAGACGCCGGCGGCAAGGCCAATCCCTACACCGCCCGACTGACTGTCGATGTCACGCCGGACCTGCGCGGCCGGATCAAGATCGCCGCGTTCCGGCGCGGCGTCACCGTCGCCGACATGCTGCGCGATCTGCTCGCGCGCGAGTATCCGGACGATGCCGGAGAGGACACATGAGTGATCTCACGCAGGTCGAGCTTACCTGGATCGAGGGACAGATCGAGCACTGGATCTGCTTCGGCCGCATCGTCGAGGAACAGATCCTGGATCGCCGGCGACGTGTCGTCGGCTTTGCCCCGGGCAGCGTCTTTGCGTTCGTCCGCTGGGCGTCGAACGACTACGGCACCGTCGTCTCCCGCATCGATATCCTGCGTGCGGTCACGCCTGGTGAGAGCTGTGTCACCATTCCGTATGTGCGGCCAGGTGGCGAGCTTCTGCTGCGCGTCTCCAGCTGGCCGAAGGTCGAGCGGGTGCTGCAGGCGATCGATGCGGTCGAGCAGGCCGGGATCGACCCGGTCGACGCCGCGCCGGATCACTGGCGCCATGTGCACAACCGGCTGGCCGTCGGTGACCGGCCGCGGCCCTACAGCCGGAACCGCCACCAGGCGTGGCTCCGGCGGCGGGCGGTCGGCCTGTGAGGCGGCGGTCCGCAATTCTCGTGGCGACGCTGCTCGCCGCGGCGTTGGTCGCCGGGCCGGCGGTGGTCGGTCCGCGGCCGGTGCTCTTGTGGAACGCCAGTGCGAGCGTGCCGATCGGGCTCTATCGGGTGCGGCCGGCGAGCCGATTGCAGGTCGGTGACCTGGTCGTGGTCATGCCGCCGGAGCCTCTTGCGCACATGCTTGACGAAGGCGGCTACCTGCCGCGGCACCTACCGCTGCTGAAGCACGTGTCCGCCCTGCCGGGACAGAGGGTCTGCCGAACCGGCACGACGATCCTGGTCGACGGTGACGTCCGCGGCACAGCCCGGACACACGACCGGCGTGGCCGGCCGCTGCCGGTGTGGCAGGGCTGCCGCGTGATCGCGGCTGATGCCGTGTTCCTGATGAACGACCGTCCCGACTCGCTCGACGGCCGCTACTTCGGACCGTTGCCGCGGGCCGCCATCGTCGGCCGCGCGTCTCCCATATGGACATTCGGCGCGCCATGACCATGCCGAAGCGTTGTCGATCGCCCTCGGATGCGCCGGTTGTCGACACCGCGATCCCGTTCCCCCTTCCGGCCAGCACCAGGTCCGCCAAGCGGCGCCGCTGCTGCCGATTGGCGACCACGGCGATGGCGGTGCTGCTGTGTTCGGCCGTGGTGTGGGGGGACGCGGCGAGAGCGGAGACGGTGGTCCTCGAACCACCGCCGGGGCTCGCTTCGACGAGCGAGCCGTGGGCGGCATTCGTCGCCGAGGCGGCGCGCCGGTTCGCCATTCCGGCGCCGTGGATCCGCGCCGTGATCGCGACCGAGAGCGCCGGCCTGGTCGACGCGACCTCACCCAAGGGCGCCATGGGACTGATGCAGCTGATGCCCGAGACCTATGCCGGCCTGCGCGAACGCTACGGCCTCGGGGCCGATGCGTTCGATCCGCGCGACAACATCCTCGCCGGCACCGCGCTGCTGCGCGAGCTCTACGACCGCTTCGGCGCGCCCGGCTTCCTGGCCGCCTACAACGCCGGGCCGGGGCGCTATCTGGACCATCTGGCGACCGGGAAACCGCTGCCGGCGGAGACGCGGGCCTACCTGGCGACGCTCACGCCAATCATCGATGGCGTGCCGGCAGAAGGCGCGGTTGGCGCGCACGGCGATCCACCGGATTGGCGGGCGGCGGCGCTGTTCGTCGGCCACCGGGACGATGGTCCGACGAACCAGTCGGAGGTGTCAGTGGCGTCACCAGAGCCGGTGCCGGACGCTCCCCAAGCCGACGACCTCTCGGCCTTCGCCCCGCAATCGGATGGTCTCTTTGCCGGCAGTGCCGACGCGATCAGGCCGTGAGACTTCGCGAGAGGGCGCGATCGCGGTATGGGGCAGAACATCGCGGAGCGGGACAGGAGCGTGCGAGACCTCGAAAGCAAAAGCGACCGACGGCAAGATAAAAGCCGCTCGCCGGTCGACGGCCAAACCATTGACATGGCTTGGCTTTCTCCGGGTGCGTTGGTCGGGTCGCGTGCCGCTCGGCGGGGTTATCCCAATGACTTCAAGGGCTCTCGTGGCACTGCCCGGCGCCTGACCTCCTCGCTGTGGTCCCGATGACGACCCGGGACGATGACTTCCGCGTCCGGCCCGGCCGCATCCGCAATCAGGGCGGCGGCAAGCCGAAGACCTTCGTCGCCCAGGTCCTGCGGGCCGCGAACAAGGCCGGCGGCAGTGGGCGGGGCGGCCAGCATGGCGCTCCGCGGCGCGGCCATTCGAGCTTCGGCCGTGGCCGGATCGCGTTCAGCCAGCGCAGGCTGCTCAATCCCGGCCGCCGGGTCCTGGTCAAGGCTCGGATCGTGCGGGGCCGAAGCGGTGTGGCGCGGTCTGCCCCGCTCGCGACGCACATCTCCTATCTCAAGCGCGACGGGGTTACCCGCGACGGCGAGAGGGCCGGCATGTTCGACGCTCAGAGCGACGCGGCCGACGACGCCGGCTTCGCGGCGCGGTGCAGGGACGACCGGCATCACTTCCGGTTCATCGTCTCGCCGGAAGACGCCGCCGAGATGACCGACCTGAAGGCCTTCACCCGTGACCTGGTCGGGCAGATGGAAGCTGACCTCGGCACCCGGTTGGACTGGGTCGCGGTCGACCACTGGAACACCGACAATCCCCATGTGCATCTCCTGGTGCGCGGCGTCGCCGAGGACGGCAGCGATCTCGTCATCGCCCGCGACTACATCAGCCATGGCCTGCGCTCCCGCGCCGAGGACCTGGTCACCATCGAGCTCGGGCCGAAGCCCGAGCACGATCTGCGCTCGGGCCTGGAGCGGGAGGTGGATGCCGAGCGCTGGACCCGGCTCGACGTCGAGATCCGCATGGCGACCGACGAGACCGGCTTCATCGACCTGCGGCCGACCGACACCGGCGCTGGCGATCCACAGATCCGGCGGCTGATGATCGGACGCCTGCAACGGCTGGAGCGCATGGGACTGGCGACCCCCGCCGCGCCCGCCCAATGGATGGTGGGCCTGGAGGCCGAGCGTACGCTGCGCGACCTCGGCGTCCGCGGCGACATCATCAAGACGATGCATGGTGCCTTCACCGCCCGCGGCCAGGAGCGCGCCATTGGCGACTACGTCGTCGACGCAGGGGATGGCGCCTCCCCGATCATCGGCCGTCTGGTCGACAAAGGCTTGCATGACGAGCTCACCGGCGAGGCCTATGCCGTGATCGATGGCACGGACGGGCGCGCGCACCATGTCCGCTTTCGCGGAGTCGAGGCTTTCGAGCATGCGCCGCCGATCGGCGGCATCGTCGAGCTGCGCCGGTTCGGCACGCCTGATGAGCGAGGGTCGACGCTGGTGCTGGCGGCGCGGTCGGACCTCGATCTCGCCGCCCAGGTGACGGCACCCGGCGCGACCTGGCTCGATCATCGGCTGGTGGCGCGCGAGCCCGCGCCGCTCGCGATGGGCGGCTTCGGCGCCGAGGTCCGCTCAGGCATGGACGCCCGCACCGATCATCTCGTCGAGGAGGGACTTGCCCGGCGCCAGGGGCAGCGGATCATCTTCGCACGCAACCTGCTTGAGACCCTGCGCCGGCGCGAGCTCGAGGCGGCCGGGGCCAGGCTCGCCGCCGAGACGGGCTCGCCGCACGTGCCGGTCGCGACGGGTGAGCACGTCGCAGGCGTCTATCGCCAGCGGATCAGTCTCAGCTCGGGCCGCTTCGCCATGATCGGTGACGGGCTCGGCTTCAACCTGGTGCCCTGGTCGCCATTCCTGGAGCGCCGGCTCGGCCAACAGGTTTCCGGCGTCGCGCGTGCCGACGGCGGCGTGGACTGGAGTTTTGGGCGCAAGCGCGGCCTTGGGTTATGACGGCGCCTTACAGATCGACCACCGGATCGCGGCCGCGCCCGTCCGCCAGCCGAGGCGTCGGCGGACGGACCGGTCGATAATAGATCACCTTGGGTTCCGGCTCCGGCGGCATCGGCTGGCGCCGTGCCGTCCGGTCCGGCGCGGGCCGGACGGAGGGCGCGGGGGCGACGACCGGCGCCATGGCCGCGAGGCTGCGGACCGCCGTCGCGCCGAAGACCGCACCGCCGATGACGGCGGCGAGGATCGGCCAGACCGGCCCCTCGGCGCCGGTCTCGATCGCGAAGGCCCGCGCCGTCGCTCCGCCGGCAAGCATCGGCGGCACGGCGTAGACGGCGAGGGCGAGGACGCGGACGGAGGCGGAGCGACAGGCCATCGCGCGTGAGAACAGGCAGATGGCGAGCGCGGCGCCGAAGACGCCGGCGCCGATGGCCAGCAGCCACCCCGAGCCATGCGCGATCGCGAGCCAGCCCGAGCCGGCGCCTGCCATGACCGGGACGATCCAGACGATGGCGTTGGTGAGCAACACCACGAACAGGATCATCAATCCGAGCGTCACGACCACCATCATTGCCTCGTCGAATCGAAAACTCCTTCAGTCCCCATCCCGGTGATCGCGCTGAGGGCTGAAAGCCCGGTCATTTTACCCCAGGGCACGCTGCGACACGACCCGCGATCGACGCGGGTTGCGCAATTGCAATCCGTAGCTACTCCTGGCGTAGCGCTCGTTCACTGGGGGAGTGCCGGTGTCCGCGACCAGGATCCTCTGGGGCCAGATTGTCGTCGTCTTCGCGATCGTGCTCACCACCACCTGGGGCGCCACGCAATGGACCGCCTGGCGTCTCGGCTATCAATCGCAATTGGGCTCGCCCTGGAGCGAGCTCGGCGGTCTGCCCGTCTATCCGCCGCCGGCCTTCTTCTGGTGGTGGTTCTCCTATGACGCCTATGCCCCTCACATTTTCGTCGAAGGCGGCGTGATTGCCGCATCGGGCGGATTTGCTGCCATCGCGGTCGCGGTCACCCTGTCGGTCTGGCGGGCGCGCGAGGCCAGGACTGTCGACACCTACGGCTCGGCGCGTTGGGCCACGGTCCGGGAGATCCGCGCGGCCAGTCTGCTGAATCCCGACGGTGTCGTGCTCGGCCGCCTCGAGCCGGGCTATCTGCGTCACCACGGGCCGGAGCATGTGCTGTGCTTTGCGCCGACCCGGAGCGGCAAGGGCGTCGGGCTCGTGGTGCCGACGTTGCTGACCTGGCCGGGGAGCTGCATCGTCCACGACATCAAGGGCGAGAACTGGCACCTGACGGCCGGGTGGCGGGCGCGGTTCGGCCGGGTCCTGCTGTTCGACCCGACCAATCCGGTCTCGGCGGCCTACAACCCGTTGCTCGAGGTCCGCCGCGGCGACACGGAAGTCCGCGACGTGCAGAACATCGCCGACATCCTGGTCGACCCCGAGGGTGCGCTCGAGCGGCGGAACCATTGGGAGAAGACCAGCCATGCGCTCCTGGTCGGCGCCATCCTTCACGTCCTCTATGCCGAGGCGGACAAGACGCTCGCCGGCGTCGCCAGCTTCCTCTCCGACCCACGGCGGCCGATCGAGACGACGCTCAAGGTCATGATGGCGACGCCGCATCTGGGCGATGCGCCGCATCCCGTGGTGGCTTCGGCCGCCCGCGAGCTGCTCAACAAGAGCGAGAACGAGCGCTCGGGTGTGCTGTCCACCGCCATGTCGTTCCTCGGGCTCTATCGCGATCCCGTCGTCGCCCGGGTGACGTGCCGCTGCGATTGGCGGATCGCGGACCTGGTGAACGGTGACCGGCCGGCGACGCTCTACCTCGTGGTGCCGCCGTCCGACATCAGCCGCACCAAGCCGCTGATCCGCCTGGTCCTCAATCAGATCGGCCGCCGCCTCACCGAGGACCTGAACGCGAACAGCCGGCGCCATCGGCTGCTCCTGATGCTGGACGAGTTTCCCGCCCTCGGCCGTCTTGACTTCTTTGAGTCGGCGCTCGCCTTCATGGCCGGCTACGGGCTGAAGGCGTTTCTGATCGCGCAATCGCTCAATCAGATCGAGAAGGCCTACGGCGCCAACAACTCGATCCTCGACAATTGCCATGTGCGCGTCGCCTTCGCCACCAACGACGAGCGCACCGCCAAGCGCGTCTCGGACGCCCTCGGCACCGCAACCGAAATGCGCGCGATGAAGAACTATGCCGGCCATCGGCTGTCGCCCTGGCTCGGCCATCTGATGGTCTCGCGGCAGGAGACGGCCCGGCAGTTGCTGACCCCCGGTGAGGTGATGCAGCTGCCGCCGGCCGACGAGCTCGTGCTCGTCTCCGGCGTCCATCCGATCCGGGCGAGGAAGGCGCGCTACTTCGAGGACCGGCGATTCGCGGAGCGCGTTCTGCCGCCGCCCGATGACGGAGGCCTAGGCGGCATCACAACCTGGCATGACGACTGGACGACCCTGTCGCCGCAGGCGCCGTCAGAAGAGTTGTTCGATCCCGCGGGGACGGCTGGGGAGGACGCTGCCAACAGTGGCATTCGTCGCGAACCGGAGCTGCCCGAGCACGAGGCGATGGTGAAGGAGCTTCCGGAGCCGAGCCGGGAGTTCGCTGTGGTCGAGGACACGCCGGACGACGCGACATGGCGGGCGCAAGTTCTCCGCCAGCGCATGCGCATTGCTGCGCGGCAGGCGTCGCTGGACCCCGGCGATGGCATCGAGCTCTGAGGCGCGGCGATGCGGACGCGGATGAACGTGTATTTCCCGCCGGAGCTGCTGAGCCAGGTCGCTGAGGTTGCCGACCGCAAGGGCTTGTCGCGCTCCGCTATCGTGGAGGCCGCCGTCGCCTCCTTCCTGTCGCCCGATGGCGCGGATCGCCGCGAGGCCGCGTTCGCCCGCCGTCTCGACAGGCTGTCGCGGCAGCTGCAGCGGCTGGAGCGCGACGTCGGTATCGCGACCGAGACACTGGCGCTGTTTGTCCGGTTCTGGCTCACCATCACGCCGCCCTTGCCGAGCGATGCCCAGGCGAGCGCCCAGGCGAAGGGGCGCGACCGCTACGACGGCTTCATCGAGGCGCTCGGCCGGCGCCTCGCCCAGGGACGGAGCCTGCTCCAGGAGATCCCAGAAGATGTTGTCCATCGGGTCGACGCTTTGCCGGTCGAGGCTGTCGATCGGGTGGATGCCGCGTCCTAAGGCGGCTTCATGTTTGAAGGAAACGAAAGAGGTTTCCTGAATCACCCTTAGGTCTGATTCAACCTGCTGGCTGGAGGCCAGTATGGATGGCACGACCTCATTCGATTGATCTGCGTGAGCGCGTTGTGGCGCGGGTGTTGGTGGGCGAGGCGGTGCGCGTCGTCGCTTCTACGTTCGGAGTCAGCGTTTCGGCGGTTGTCAAGTGGTCGCATCGCAATCGAGCGAGCGGCAGCGTGCAGCCGGGCAAGATGGGCGGGCATCGACCTTGCGGTGCCGCGCGATCGCAAAGGTACGTTCGAACCGCTGATCGTGCCGAAGGGGGAGCGGCGACTGGACGGCTTCGACGACCGGATCGTATCGCTCTATGCCCGCGGCATGACGGTGCGCGACATCGCGGCGGGCGAGGAGCTCTACGGCATCGCGGTATCGCCGGACCTGATCAGCCGGGTGACCGACGCCGTGCTCAAGGAGGTGCGGGAATGGCAGGGCCGGCCGCTCGACCCGCTCTATCCGGTGGTGTTCTCCGACGCGCTCAGGGTGAAGATCCGCGACGAGGGCCTGGTCAGGAACAAGGCAGTCTATGTCGCGCTGGCGATCATGGCCGACGGCGACAAGGAGGTGCTCGGGCTGTGGATCGAGCACACCGAAGGCGCCAAGTTCTGGCTGAAGGTGATGAACGAGCTGAAGACCCGCGGCGTCGCCGATATCCTGATCGCGGTGGTCGACGGCTTGGCGGGCTTCCCGGAGGCGATCGGCGCCGTCTTCCCGCAGACGACGGTGCAGACCTGCATCGTCCACCTGATCTGCAACTCGCTGAGCTTCGTGTCGTGGAAGGATCGCCGCTCCGTGATGCCCGACGTCCGGGCGATCTACCGGGCCGAGACGGCCGAGGCGGCGGCCAGGCTGGAGGACTTCGAGGCGCGGTGGGGGCGCGCTATCCGGCGATCGGCCCGACCTGGCGGCGGGCCTGGGAGCATGTCGTGCCGATGTTCGCGTTCCCGCCGGCGATCCGCAAGATGATCTACACCACCAACGCGCTGGAGAGCCTGCACCGGTCGCTACGCAAGATCATCAAGACCCTCGGCAGCTTCCGAGCGACGAGGCGGCGACGAAGCTGCTGTTCCTGGCGATCCGCAACGCCGGGATCCACTGGAAGCGGCCAGTTGAATGGACCGCCGCAATGGGGCAGTTTGCCATCCTGTTCGCCGACCGCTTTTTGGTCTCTGCGCGCTGAGACCAAAAAGCGATGAATGCTCGCGGCAGCGCTTACACAGACTCCCGGACACTCCCGTGGCCGGGCGCCCGACGAGCGCCCGCCAGGCCCGAGGTCGGCACGCCCGGCCGATCGCCGAGGACCTCGTCGCCTGGATGCAGATGACGTTGCCGAAGCTGTCGGGCCGATCCGATCTCGCCGCCGCCATCCGCTACGCACTCGCGCGACAGCAAGGCCTCACCTGCTATCTCGACGACGGCCACCTGGAGATCGACAACAACACTGCCGAGCGCGCCCTGCGCGGTATCGCCCTCGGCCGCAAGAACTACCTCTTCGCCGGCTCCGACACCGGCGGCGAGCGCGCCGCCGCCATCTATTCCCTGATCGAGACCGCCGCCCTCAATGGTCTCAACCCGCAGTCCTACCTCGCCGACGTCATCGCCCGCATCGCAGCCCATCCGGCCCGCCGCCTCGCCGACCTGCTTCCCTACAACTGGCAGCCCTAACCTGCGGCCGGCGCCGGACGCTTACCCTTCTTCGGCAGGGAGATCCCGAAGGCGAGCGCGATGACCAGGAAGGGCTCGATCGGCAGGCGGTATTTCGGCGAGGCGACCGGGCCGCTGACGGCGAGCACGAAGGCGATCCAGAGCACGGCGAACGACAGGTAGAGCCGGGCCGGCCCGCCGGCCCGCAGCCATCGCCAGACGCCGCGCAGCTGGACCAGCCGCAGCAGGATCACGCCCAGCACGCCGAGGCCGAGGATCCAGGCGTAGAGCGTGTTTTCGTTCTCGAACAGGAAGGCGTAGACCTTGTCGAGCTTGTCCTCGCCCGGCGTGTCGTAGAAGCCGGTGCGCGGCAGCGCGCCCACGACCGGCGACACCGTTGCGGCAGGCGCCCCGAGGTTGATCGCCGCCCCGATCGTCCAGGCCCTCGCGATCGCCAGCGGACCCAGCCGGCCCAGTTCCTCGACCGCCATCGCCGCCATCGCTTCCGAGACAGCAAACGGATTGCTGCGGTCGACGTCGGGGTGGGTCTCCGAGAAACGCTGCTGCAGTTCGGCCGCCGACTGGGCGAAGGGCGTGCCGTCGGCCGCCTCGCGGACCAGCGAGACCTGCCAGGACAGCATATGGATGCCGGACTGCGGCGTCATCGACAGCGCACCGTAGGCGGCGTAGTTGCGGGCGAGGATCGGCGCGATGCAGGCGACGGCGACCACCGCCACCAGCAACGCCTGCCCGAGGCTGCGCGCGAACGCCCGGCGCATGAGCAGGGCGGCGACGACCAGCGCCGCCGCCATCACCGGGATGAAGGCGAAGGTGAAGGTGCGCGACAGCGTGGCGAGCCCGAGGGCGATCCCGATCAGCAGCGCGTCGCGCCACGTCGCCGCCCCCACCCAGCGCCAGACGCCGAGGAACATCAGAGCGCAGAACAGCAGGAACACGGTGTCGGTCAGGTAGATGCCGGCGACCACCACCATCGTCGGGTTCAGGATCGCGCACAG
>JBHJOG010000299.1:0-5322 GCA_050329975.1 Alphaproteobacteria bacterium
GTTCATGGTCGACTTCTACGACCATGGCATGGCCTATCTGCGCCGCTGATGGCGACCCTCGACCTCAGCGACGTCGGGCCGGCGCGGCCGATGCGGCCGGGCGAGATCCCGCTGATCGACTTCGCCCCGTTTCGCACCGGCGACCCGGCCGCGCGCCTGGCAGTGGCGAAAGCGATCGGCCGGGCGTGCGAGCAGGTGGGCTTCTTCTACCTCACCGGCAGCGGCGTCGCGCAGGCCGAACTCGACGCGGTGTTCGCCGAGAGCCGGCGCTTCTTCGCCCAGCCGCGCGAGGCCCGCGCCCGCACCGCCGCCACCTGGGCGTGGTACCGCGGCTGGGTGCCGCCGAAGTCGATCGGCGAGGACGGCCGGCCCGGCGGGGTCAGCGAGGTCTACCGGCTGATGCTCGACCTGCCGCCAGACGACCCGGACGTGGTCGCCGGCAAGCCGCTGCACCTGCCGAACCGCTGGCCGGAGCACCTCCCGGGCTTCCGCGAGCGGGTGGGCGGCTACATCGATACCATGCTCGGTTTCTCCGGCCAGGTGCTGCACGCATTCGCCCTGGCGCTCGACCTGCCCGAGACCTGGTTCGACGACAAGTTCACCCGGCCGCTGATCCAGCTCTCGCTGCTCTGGTACCCGCCGCTGCCGGCGGACGCGGCGGCGGAGACGATGAGTTCCTTTCCGCACACCGACGAGGGCGCGTTCACCATGCTGGCGCAGGACGGCGTCGGCGGGCTGGAGGTGCGGTCGCGCTCCGGCGAATGGATCGCAGCCCCGCTGATCGAGGGCGCCTACATCGTCAACATCGGCGACATGCTGATGAAATGGACCAACGGACGCTTCGTCTCGACCCCGCACCGGGTCCGCAACCGGTCGGGGCGGGAGCGGTTCTCGGTGCCGTTCTTCATGAACCCCGACTACGACGTCACCGTCGCCTGCCTGCCGACATGCACCGGCCCCGGCAACCCGCCGCGCTTCGCGCCGGTGGCCAACGGCCCGCACATGCAGCTGTTCTGGGAAAAGGGCATGGCCTACCTGAAAGACCGGGCGGCCTGAGGATGGCGGCGGTCGCCACCCTCGACGCCGCGTTCGCGCCGCCGGCGCGACGGCGATCGACGGGACGCGCGACGGCATGGGCGCTGGCGGCGCCGGCGCTGCTGTTCTTCGCCTTCCTGTTCGTGCTGCCGCTCGCCGTGATGCTGGTGTTCAGCGTGCTGACCGGCAACCCGCTGTGGCGCGACGACGTCACGCTGACCTTCGACAACTACGCCCGGATGGCGGAGGACGCCTACTACCTGGAGGCGGTGGGGCAACTGTCGAACTCGGCGTCTATGTGGCGGCGGCGAGCCTGGTGATCGCCTATCCGCTGGCATGGCGGCTGGCGCGGATGGCCAGCCGCACCTGGCGTACGATTTTCCTGATCGCGGTGCTGAGCCCGATGATGACCGGCCTGGTCATCCGCACCTATGCCTGGATGACCATGCTGGCCGACAACGGCCTGATCAATCAGGCCCTGATCACGGCCGGCGTGATCGGCGATTCCCTGCCGCTGATGTACAACATGTTCGGGATCGTGGTCGCCATGACGCACATCTTCGTGCCGTTCATGGTGCTGACGCTGGTCGGCGTGCTGGGGCGCATCGACCCGCGGCTCGAGCAGGCGGCGCGCTCGCTCGGGGCCGGCAAGCTGCGCACCTTCTGGGAGGTGACGCTGCCGCTGTCGCTGCCCGGCATCCTCGCCGGGTCGCTGCTGGTGTTCGCGCTGACCATCAGCTCCTACGTGACGCCGGTGCTGATGGGCGGCTTCGCCTTCGTCAACCTGCCGATCCTGATCTACCAGCAGATCGCCTCCAGCTTCAATCCGGGCTTCGCCGCCGCCCTCGGCTTCCTGCTGCTGGCGATGTCGCTGATCGTGATACTGGCCTATGGCCGGGTGCTGGCCGCGGTCGGCCGCGGTGTGGAGGTCTGAGCGATGGCCCCGCGCGCCCGCGTGCCGCTTCCCCGCCTGGCCCGGCACTGGGACGCCCACGCCTTCGACCTGCTGATCGTCCTGATCCTGGTCTTCCTGCTGGCGCCGCTGGTGTTCGTCGTCCTGTTCGCCTTCAACGAGGCGCCATATATCCAGTTCCCGCCGCGCGCGCTCTCGCTGCGCTGGATCGAGAACTTCCTGTCCTCGCCCGATTTCATGACCGCGTTCTGGCTGTCGCTCCGGCTGGCGCTGATCTCGGTCACCATCTCCACCTTGATCGGGACCGCCGCGGCGCTGGCCCTGGTGCGCGGCCGCCTGCCCGGCTCGGGGTTCCTGTCGGCCCTGTTCCTGTCGCCGCTGATGACCCCGTCGATCCTGACCGGGCTCGCCATCTTCCAGCTGTTCTACCTCACCGGCCTCGGCCGCAGCTTCTGGGCGCTGCTGATCGGCCATGTGACGGTCACCATCCCGTACACGATCCGCACGGTCACGGCGGTGCTGAAGAACTTCGACCGCTCGCTGGAGGATGCCGCCGCTTCGCTGGGCGCGAGCCCGCTGCGGGTGTTCCGCGAGGTGACGCTGCCGCTGATCCGGCCGGGCGTTATCGCCGGCGCCATGTTCGGCTTCATCGTCAGCTTCGACCAGTTCGAGGTCTCGCTGTTCCTGGTGGCGCCCGAGTCCACGACGCTGCCGATCCACCTGTTCAACTACCTGCGCTTCAACTTCGACCCGACGATCGCGGCCGCCTCGCTGGTGAGCCTGACGATCTCGGTGATCGCCGTCGTGCTGATCGAACGGCTGGTCGGCCTGCAGGCCTCTGTGCGCCTGTAGGCCCCGGCCGCCGCACCTGTTCGCAACCCGGGGACGGAGGACTAGGACATGGCAGGCATGATCGAGGGAACGAGGGTCACACGGCGGCGGTTTCTCGCCGGGACGGCGGCAGCGGCTGGGCTGATGGCTGCGCCGGCAGTCCTGCGGGCCCAGGCGCCGGTGCTGAAGATCGCCGGCTGGGGCGGCGACTGGGACACGATGTTCAAGGCGCGCATCGTCCCGCAATTCGAGGCCGAGTTCGGCTGCACGGTCGAGATCGACACCGGCTGGCCGTTCATGCCCAAGCTGCTGTCGTCGTCGCCGAACGACCCGGTCTACGACGTGCTGCTGGCCAATCCCCACGACCACTGGAAATCGCTGGAGGCGGGCTACGCCGAGGCCGAGATGCCGGTCTCGGCGGTGCCGAACATGGCGGATATCTATGCCTTCGCCAAGCGCGAGGAACTGGTCGGCGTCACCTTCCTCAACTCCGCGGTCGGCCTCGGCTACCGCAAGGACCTGGTGGTGGCGCCGCCGACCGCCTGGGAGGACCTGTTCCTCGACGCCTATGCCGGCAAGCGCGGCTCCTACGTCATGCAGAACACGCTGGGCGCCGGCTTCTTCCTGATGCTGGGCAGGATGTACGGCGACGGCTTCCACGACATGGACGCGATGCTGGCCGCCGTCGAGCGGCTAAAGCCGATGAAGCTGGTCGATTTCACCGGCGCCATGGAGCAGATGATGCTGTCGGGCGAAGTGGTGATCGGGGTGATCCATGATGCCGACATCCTGAAATATGTCGACGACCCGGAAGCGCCGCTCGCCTTCGCCTGGCCGGCCGAAGGCTCGGTGGCGCTGGAGCAGACCTATTCGGTCAGCGCCGGCAGTTCGGTGAAGGAGCTCGCCTACGCCTGGGTCAACCATGTGCTCTCGCCCGAGGTCCAGAAGCTGCTGACCGAGGAACTGTGGCTGTCGCCGGTGAACACGACCACCGACCTGGCGCCGGTCTACGCCGAGAACCTGTTCATCGGCGACGAGAAGGTGGCCCAGCTCGTGACCCCCGACTGGCAGTGGTACAACCAGAACTTCGATCGCTTGAACAACGCCTATATGCGGATCCTCGGCGCCTGACCCCGTGGCGGCGGGCTCGAACGGTGGCGCACTCTATTGCCCTCGAGGGCCTGACCAAGGCCTTCGGGGGCAATCCGCCGGCGGTGGACGCCATCGACCTGGAGATCCGCGGCGGGGAGTTCTTCTCCCTGCTCGGGCCATCGGGCTGCGGCAAGACCACCACGCTGCGGATGATCGCCGGCTTCGAGGAGCCGACGACCGGGCGGATCCGGCTCGATGCGGTCGACGTCACCTATGCCCCGCCGCATGTGCGCGACATCGGGCTCGTGTTCCAGAGCTACGCGCTGTTCCCGCACCGGACGGTGTTCCAGAACATCGCCTTCGGCCTGCGCATGCGCCGGGTCGACAGGGAAGCGATCCGGCGGCGGGTGGCGCGCGCGCTCGACCAGGTCGAGCTGGCCGGCTACGAGGACCGCTATCCGGCGCAGCTTTCCGGCGGCCAGCAGCAGCGGGTCGCCCTGGCCCGCGCCATCGTTATCGAGCCGAAGGTGCTGCTCTGCGACGAGCCGCTGGGCGCGCTCGACCGCAAGCTGCGCGCCAGCATGCAGTTCGAGCTGAAGGAACTGCAGCGCGCGCTTGGCGTCACCCTGGTCTACGTCACCCATGACCAGGAGGAGGCGCTGACCATGTCGGACCGGATCGCGGTCATGAGCCGGGGCCGGATCGAGCAGGTCGGCACGCCGCAGGAGATCTATGACCGGCCGCGAACGCACCTGGTGTCGGACTTCATCGGCGATTCCAACCTGTTGCGGGGCAGGCTGGAACGGCACGGCGCCGGCCTCGTGCTGCGCACCGAGGCCGGCGAGGTCGTGGCGATGACGGCCGACCTGCCACGGTTGCCCGGCATCGTGCTGACGGTTTCGGTCCGGCCGGAGAGCCTGCGCTTCGCCGACAGCGGGATTCCGGCCGAAGTGCAGGAGGCCAATTTCCTCGGTGTCGCAACCCTCTACAAGGTGCGCACACGCGCCGGCGAACGCCTGCTGGTGCGCACCCCTGCCGGCATCGGGCACCCGGCCCTGGCGCCGGGCAGCGCGGTGCATGTGGCGATCGACCCGGCGGCTCTGGTCGTCGTCGATTGACGGCCCGATCGCGGCGGCCGCCGGGGCGCGCACGCGCATGCGGATTCGCGCTTGCAATGTTGCGGCCATGCATATGAGATTGCTCCTGGCGGCCCTGCTGGCGGCCGGCGGCGCGGGACAGCCCGCCCTTTCAGCCGATCGGCCCTGGCCGTTCAACGGCCAGGTGACCAATGGCTGGGACCGGCCGCTCGAGGCCTGGTCCGACAGCCGGGGCACCTTCGCGGTCGACCCCGGCACCCGGACCGGCTTCGCCGAGGACGTGGACTACGTCAATGTCGACGGCCAGTGGTACAAGATCGGCGCCCACCACACCCGTGTCGATCCCGACGGCCA
>JBHJOG010000300.1:0-35567 GCA_050329975.1 Alphaproteobacteria bacterium
ATGCTGTCGGTCCAGTGCCGGCGCATCGCCGCCAGCCCCTGGGCGGCCATGAACCGGCCGAGCTCGGCGGCATGCCGCTGCTCCTCCTGGATGAACAGCCGCACCGCCTCGGCATAGGCGAGGTCGCCGGAGCGCGCGGCATGCAGCTCGGCATGCTGCTGCAGGAACCGGCCGTCGGAACTCTCGCCGAGCTGGAACTTCGCCACCGACCGCCGGATCGCGCGCCGCTCGGCCGCGCTCAGCCGGTAGCCGTCATCCCACCGAATCGCGCGCGCAGCCGCCAGGTTGGCGCGGAAATGCACCACCCACGGCCCCGCCGGCCCGAACGGCGCCGGCTCCAGCGCCCGCTCCGCCACAGTGCTGTCGGCAGCCCGCGCCCCGGCCCGTCCCAGGCGCCCGCGCGAAACCCTGGCGATCAAGCCGCGCATCGCCCGCTCCCTCCGCCGACTCTGTCCGCCGCCAGCATGGCGGGGGCGGGCGGGGATGACAAGGGTGGGTGGCGGAGTGCTTACACTCGCTCGCTCAGCCAATCAACTTGACAAGGCAAGAACACAACAATATCGTTGTGTCATGCTTCCCGACGCTGATTCGTCAACTGGCTACCTTCCCCCCGGCGTGCACTCTGCGCCATGGACGGAAGTTGCGCCTCGCTTCAGCGTGAACGGTCATCGCTCGCGCCTTCTCGGCGGCCTCTTTGCAGCGCTGCAGAATCTCGCTGGCGCCGGGTGCCAGTCCGTTCTGCTCGACGGAAGCTTTGTCTCTCAGAAGGAGTTGCCGGAGGACTATGACGGAGCCTGGGATACCAAAGGGGTCGATCCTTACCGTCTCGACCCTGTTCTCCTCGACTTCTCCAATGGTAGAGCCGCGATGAAGTCCAAGTATCTGGGCGAACTCTTTCCGGCGACGGCGACGGCTGCCCCGGGAGTGCTTTATCGCGAATTCTTCATGAAGGATCGCAACGGCACACCCAAGGGCGTCGTGCAAATCGATCTCGGGAGCCTGCCATGATCACCAACGAACGGCAGTACAAGATCACCCGCAGCGAAGCCGACCGCTTCCGCAAGGCGATTAGCCATCTGTCAGTCAGCGCCGCGGCTCGCGCGGATGTGCATCCACGTCTACTCCAGGCGGAGCGCGAAGCGATGGAGAGTCAACTCGCCGACCTGGAGGTCGAGATCGCCGAATATGATCGCCTGAAGTCGTCCGATCTGTCGATGATCTCGATCAACTCGTTCGACGAACTGGCCGAAGGCCTCATCAAGGCGCGCATCGCCAGCGGCCTCAGCCAGAAGGCGCTCGCAGAACGGCTCGGGCTCAAGGAGCAACAGATCCAGCGCTACGAAGCTGAGCGGTACGCTTCTGCTAGCTACCAGCGCTTGCGCGAGGTGGCGAGCGCCCTCGGGGTACGCATCAGGAACGACATTTTGTTGCCTGTCGCCCCCGGCAGTTTCAGTGGCCTGGTAAGCAAGCTGAACCAAGTCGGCCTTGACCGCGAGTTCTTGCTAAACCGTCTTCTCCCGTCGGCCGACGCGGCGCGCGCTAGCGGCGAGGTTCCGAGCGAAGACGTCGACACCATGCTGACTGCAAAGGCGGGCACGGTACTTGAGCGGGTCTTTGGCTGGAGCTTCGACAATGTGTTCGGGGCTCAGGCCCTCCTGGCGCCACGTTTCGCGGCCGCGGAGGCGCGGTTTAAGATGCCGGCCGGCCGAGCCAGGACAGCAACTAGCCTCTATGCGGCCTACGCCAACTACCTCGCCGTCGTGGCTCTGAAGGGGGCGCATCGTCTTTCCAAGGTCGAGATTCCGATCGAGGCCGGCGCAATGCACCGTTGCATCCTGGAGCAACGGGGGGCGATCGATCTTCGGAGCGCACTCCACACTTCCTGGGATCTAGGCGTCGTGGTGTTGCCCTTACGCGACCGCGGCACGTTTCACGGCGCATGCTGGCGCTACGACGGCCGGAACGCCATCGTGCTGAAGCAAACCTCCCGTCACGAGGCGCGTTGGCTGTTTGACCTGCTGCACGAGCTTTTCCATGCCGGTCAACGACCCGGAGCCGAGACGCTCGAGGTCATCGAGGTCGATGAAACCTCAGCCGAGCGCCGCAACTCGAATGAGGAGATTGCCGCGAGCCAGTTCGCTGGCGACGTCGTGCTGAACGGGAAGGCAGAGGTGTTAGCGCAGGCCTGTGTTCAGGCGGCCAGGAAATCAGTCGAGAAATTGAAGAGCGTAGTACCGAGAATCGCCGATGAGAATCACGTCAGCGTGGGCGCACTCGCAAACTACCTCGCGTTTCGTCTATCCTGGCAGGGAGTGAACTGGTGGGGCACGGCAGCTAACCTTCAAACCAGCGACGGCGATCCCTGGACCATCGCGCGCGACGTCTTCGTCGAACGCTTTCCCTATGACATCGATAACGAACTCGATCGGCAATTGCTCGATCGGGCCCTGCACTGAGGACGTTATGACCGAGTTTCAGAAGCCGCCGCCGCTCGACATCAAGTGCACTTCAACCGACTGCGAGAATGACCTGCACTGCTTCAAGCAACTGAAGAAGATGACGGCGGACCAGCGCGGTAAGTGCCGTGCCTGCGGCGCGGACCTCATCGACTGGAACCGACTGCACCGGCGCGACAGGGCCGACGCTGCGCACACCTTCTCGGCCTTGCAGCATGAATTGATTCGCCACCACTTCTTCCATCGGACTATGGACGAGCGCGCGATGGGGCATGCGCAGCGCAAGGGGCGCATTCAGCTCAAAGAAGCCGCGCGTCACCGACTGCGCAAGTACCTCGCCCCAGCCGAGCCGCCGCGCGACGGGCGCCAGACGCCGCTTGAAGGCAACGCCATCTACTATGCCCAGCATGCAACTGCGACCTGCTGCCGGACGTGTCTCGAGTATTGGCACGACATACCCAAGGGCCGCCCACTTACACCTCAGCAGTTCGACTATTGCGCCGCGCTTGTTGGTCTCTTCCTGGATGAAAAGCTGCCCGATCTTGCAGACGAGCCGATCAAGGTGCCGCGGCGGCGGCGCAGTCTGCCATCCGAACAAAAGGCTGGGTACCCGTGACCGCCCCGGCAAAACCCATCGACACCGAACGTTTCGCCGCTCGCCTGCGCGCTCGGGCAATTGAGGTCGAAAGCGGCCGCCTGCTAATCTCCCTTTTGGCCGGCTCCGGACAAGAGGCCGACCTCACTCTCCCGGCCAACTGCAACGGCTATGGCCGGGTCCGGCACTTTCGACAGGCTACGGCCGAGGGTTGGCCAGCCAATCCGTTGCCGATCGTTCCCGCGTGCCGGGCGCTTGGCATCGCGCCGGCGCCTGAATTGATGACCGCACTTGTCTTCCAGAATGCCGCCTGCGCATGGCGCTGCTGGTATTGCTTTGTACCCGAGGAGTTGCTCACGGCTGACCCGAACCGCGCCACCTGGTTCACGGCCGCCGAGCTTGTCGAGCTTTACCGTCAGATCCCGGAAAAGCCACGCATCATTGACCTATCGGGCGGATCGCCCGACCTCGTACCCGAGTGGACGCCCTGGATGATGCGGGCCTTAAAGGATGCCGGTCTCGATGAGACCACCTACCTCTGGACTGACGACAACCTCAGCACGACCTACCTGTTTGATGCCCTCTCGCCAGCGGACCTCGATCTCCTGAGGGGCTACCGCAACTACGGCCGGGTTTGCTGCATCAAGGGTTTTGATGCCCGCTCCTTCGCCTTCAACACGCGCGCTGCGCCAGGCGACTATGAACGGCAGTTCCAAATACTTCGGCGCGTGATCGAGCTGGGGCTCGACGTATACGGCTACGTGACCCTGACTTCGCCCCATGCTGACCACGTCGAGGCAAACGTGCGCGACCTGGTCGAGCGCCTCCAGGCCATCGATCAGTTTTTCCCGCTCCGGGTGGTACCGCTACGCATCCAGATCTTCACGCCGGTCGAACCACGCCTCGAGCGCAATGCCGACCGAGAGCGCAGCCTCCTCGTACAGGAAGAGGCGATCGCTGCCTGGAACGCCGAGATGGTGAAGCGCTATGAACCCGCGCTTCGGACGCGACCCATCTGCGACGTGCCGCTGGGAGGCTAGGCCGCATGAGCATCGCGAAACAACGGCGCGAAGATCGGGCTGTATTCATGCGATTTGTCGATGAACAGGTTCTCGCCGCCGTGAGCGCAGGCGCGACGGGCTTCGCTGCTATTCTCAGTTCGCTTCCTTCCATCTACCCGACCGAACTCCTCGCGGCGGTTGACCGCCTAGCGAGGGATCGTGTGATCACGCCTTCACTGGCCGAGACTATCAGCAATGAAGCCACCCACACTGCGGCCAACCGACCGGAAGGACGCTCCCTTCTACCTCTCCCCCATCCGCTTGATTTCGAATGGCGCTTCTCTCCGGATGCCTCGCGTGATCTTCTGAATCTCGCCACCGAATTGACACCGCCCAACGGCGATGTCCTCCTGTTCGGGACTCCAGGTCTCGCGGTCGAAGCACTTTCGCTCCCGACGAACCGGCACCTGTCATTCCTGGCCGATGATAATGTTGTGACCCAGCGCCTCATCGCTCTCAACCAGGCAACCGGGTCCCCGCTATCGATCGCCTTCTGCAGCGCGGGGCTTCCGCGTACAAGCGCCGACGCAGTGCTCGTCGATCCGCCCTGGTACATGGACTTTATCCGGCCGATGCTGGAGGCTGCCGCTACCGCGTGCCGGGCCGGGGGGTTCGTGCTCATCAGTCTGCCTCCGAGCGGAACGCGCCCGAGCGCTGAAGCTGACCAGGCAGCGACACTCCGGTTCGCGGCTCGGCTCGGCTTGGATCTCCTCGATCACCAGCCGCTCGCTGTTGCCTATGACACGCCCTTCTTCGAAACGAACGCACTCGCGGCGGCGGGGATCCAGGCGCTGCCGCGTTGGCGACGGGGCGATCTTATGGTGCTGCGCAAGTCCCGGAGCACCGCGCGCACCCCGCGGCCCCTCAGCGGCCGCCGTCGCTGCTGGGTCGAGGCCTCCGTCGGTCGGATGCGCCTTTTCATCAAGTCCGGTACGGGAATCGTCACGGGCTACGAAGGCCTTACGCCGTTGATTGACGGCGACGTCCTGCCGTCGGTTAGCCGCCGGGACGCACGACGACGCCACGCGCAGGTTTGGACCTCGGGCAATCGGGTGTTCCGCACCGACAACCCTATCCTTGTGCTCGAGGCGGCGCTTTCGTACAACGGCGAATCAGTGGGCCCTGGCGTCCAGCCCAGGCTGTGGGGCAATCTCCGAGAGCTTGAAGCGCTGAAGCGAGTCGGCCGGAAATTGGCGGCTCTCGCCGAGCTTGAAGCCAACGAGGAAGGGGGCTTGCAGACCATCGCGCCGGAACGGAGTTTACGTTGGACGTCGAGCTCGACGAGATTCTGCAGCACGTTGGCGGCCACAATTTCTGGCTCCCCTACCTGTGCGACGCCGCCGATCCCATGAGCCCGATTGGCATTCACGTAGCAATTTTCGCTGAGCCCTTCCTCTCGCTGGTGCTATCGGGTCGGAAGACTATCGAGTCGCGGTTCAGCCGGAACCGATGCGCCCCCTACGGGGACATTGAGGACGGCGACATCATCCTAGTCAAGGAGGTCGCGGGCCCAATCTGTGGCGTCGCGCTAGCGCGACGGACTTGGTGTTACGACCTCGTCGCCGAGCCGATCGAGCGAATCAAGGACAGGTTCGGGGTTGGCATTTGCGCCGATGACGCCTTCTGGGAGTCGCGAGCCGACGCTCTTTACGCGACCCTAATCGAGCTTGATGTGCCAGCGCCGATCGCACCCGTCCGCTGCGACAAGCGCGACCGTCGAGGTTGGGTTTCGTTGCGCAAGCGCCAGCTAACCTTCGACTTCGCATGAGTCTGCTCGTCTGCTTCTCTGGCCAGATTGGAAGTGGCAAGTCGTCGGTGAGTTCGGCGGTAGCCGAGTCCCTGCAGTGGCCGCGAACAGGCTTCGGCGACTATCTGCGCGGCGAAATCAAGCGGGCTGGCGGTGATCCAACCTCGCGGCAGGCGCTGCAGGACTTGGGCCAGCAGAGAATCGAGAGCGGTCCAGAGGACTTCTGCCGCGCGGTCCTCGCTGCCGGCGGGTTCAAGCCGGGAGACAATTTCGTGATAGACGGCGTACGGCATGTCGACATCGTTCGGATCCTCGCTCGGCTAGCGCCGCCTTCGACGCCACGCCTCTTATTCTTGGGCGCTAGCGAAGCCAGTCGCTCAGCACGGGTGGGATCTCGCGGCGACAATGTCGACTTCCAGCGCGCGGATCGTCATCTCGTCGAAGCTGAGTTGCGCAATGGGCTGCCCAGGCACGCGGACGCCGTGATTGACGCAGACGAACCCTTTCAGGAGGTGGTATCGAAGTGTCTAGCTGTCATCGAAGCGTGGCGCTGACAACAACGAGTGGGTCGGCCAGGGGTCGGTGATAGCCGGCTGAGGTGGCAGAACCGCTGGGCGACCCGCAGTCGTGGCGCACTGTGTCCTGGTGCCGGTGGTGCGCTACATCGGGGAGGAACAGAAGGAGCCCCGCCATGCTGCGCACCCGGCTGACCGAACGGTTCGGCATCGACCATCCGATCATCTCCGCCCCGATGGGCTTCGCCGGCGGTGGCGCGCTGGCCGGCGCGGTGTCGGCGGCCGGCGGGCTGGGGCTGATCGGCGGCGGCTATGGCGACGAAGCCTGGCTGCGGACCGAGTTCGCGGCCGCCGGCAACCAGAAGGTGGGATGCGGGTTCATCACCTGGTCGCTCGCCCGGCGGCCGGAGCTGTTGGAGCTGGCGCTGGAGCATGCGCCGCGGGCGATGTTCCTGTCGTTCGGCGACCCGGCGCCGTTCGTCGCGGCGATCCGGGCGGCAGGGGTGCCGCTGATCGCGCAGGTGCAGACGCTGCGCGACGCGGCGCATGTGCTCGACCTCGGCGCCGAGGTGGTGGTGGCGCAGGGCACCGAGGCCGGCGGTCATGGCGAGCGGCGGTCGACCTTTACCCTGGTGCCGGAGGTGGCGGACCTGGTGGCGGCGCGCGCGCCCGACGTGCTGGTGGTCGCCGCCGGCGGGGTCGGCGACGGGCGCGGGCTGGCGGCGGCCCTGGCGCTGGGGGCAGACGGGGTTCTGGTCGGCACCCGGCTGTGGGCGAGCGCGGAGGCGATCGCGCATCCGCGGCTGAAGGCGGCGGCGGTGACGCGCAGCGGCGACGACACGCTGCGCGCGCGGGTGATCGACACCGTGCGCGGGATCGAGGGCTGGCCGGAGCGCTACTCGCTGCGCACGCTGCGCAGTGCGACGACGGACCGCTGGGCCGGCCGCGAGGCCGACCTGCGCGCGGTGGCCGAGGCGGAGGCGCGGGCCTATGGCGCGGCGGCGGAGGCCGGTGACCCGGCGGTGGTCAGCGCGCTGGTCGGCGAGGCGATCGGGCTGGTCCACGCGGTCGAGCCGGCCGGCGAGATCGTGACCCGGATGGCGGCGGAGGCGGCGGCGATCCTGCGCCGGGCGCCGGGCTGGGTGGCGGGGTAGCGGGGTAGCGGGCAAGGCTCCGCCCGTCCCGGCGCTCAGCCCATCCGCGAGGCGCGCGGGCCGGCGGCCTGCGGCGCCGGCGGGCGGGCGGGCGCATCGGTGGCGGCCTGGATCGGCAGGGTGAAGGCGAAGACGACGCCGCCGCCGGGGTTGTCGGCGACCGCGATGCTGCCGCCGTGCAGCTCGATCACGTTCTTGACCAGCGACAGGCCGAGGCCCGGGCCGGCCTGCCGGCTGCCGCCCTTGCCGCGGGTGAAACTGTCGAACACCTTCTCGCGGAACTCCTCCTCGATCCCGATGCCGGTGTCGGCGACCGCGATCCGCACCCGGCCGTCGGCGCGGCGGGCCGACAGGGTGATCCGGCCGCCGCTGGGGGTGAACTTGATCGCGTTGGAGACCAGGTTGAACAGCACCTGTTTGATCCGGCCCTCGTCGGCGTCGATGGCGCCGACGTTGCGCGGACAGTCGAGCTCGATCTCCAGCCCCTGCTTGCGCGCCCATTCCCGGGTGACCGCGGCGATGCCGTCGAGCATCGCCGGCACCTGGACCTTGGTGTATTCCAGCTCCAGCCGGCCGGCCTCGATCGAGGCGAGGTCGAGGATGTCGTCGATCAGCGACAGCAGCCGGTTGGAGGCGTCGAGGATGTCGCGGGTGTATTCGAGCTGGCGCTCGTTCAGCGAGCCGAAATAGCCGTTGTCGAGGATCTCGGAGAACCCGATGATCGCGTTCAAGGGCGTGCGCAGCTCATAGGACACGGTGGCGAGGAACTCGGACTTGAGCCGGTCGGCGGCCTCCAGCGCCTGGGCCCGCTCCTCCAGCGCGCGGGCGGCGCGCACGCTGTCGGTGACGTCGATGTAGCTGAACATGATGTTGCCGTCGGGCAGCGGCACCGCGGCGTAGTCGAGCAGGATGCCGTCGGTGCGCTCGACGGTGCCGGCGGCGGCGCGGCGCTGCATCACCTGGTCGACGATCTCGTCGGCCGGGCCGCCGGCGCCGTTGCTGGCGCCGCCGAGCAGCGGCCGGCACCAGGCGGCGACGTCGCGGACATGCGGCTGGTCGTCGAGCAGCGCCTGGTCCAGGTGCCACTGGCTGGCGAAGGCGGGGTTGGAGAGCTTGAGCCGGCCGTCGGAGCCGAACACGGCGATGCCCTCGTGCATGCTGGCCAGCGTCTCGCGGTGGACGGCGACGGTGGTGTTGTAGTTGCGCTCGATGTTGAGCCGGTCGGTCACGTCCTCGAAGCTGAAGATCAGGCCGCCGAACGGGTGCGGCGAGACCACCCGGCGGAAGGTGGCGCCGTCGGGCAGGTGGACCAGGTCCTCCTGCGCCGTCAGCAGCGACTTGAACATTCGCATCTGCTCGCGCTTGAAGGCGGGGAAGTCGGCATATTCCGGCACCTTGCGCTTCTCGCGAAGCGCCTCCAGCACCTCGCCCAGCGAGGGGCCATGGCCGAGCCATTCGGGATCCAGGCCCCAGGTCTCGGCATAGGTGCGGTTGTGGAAGGTGAGGTGGCCGTCGGCGGCGAACATGGCGATCGGGACCGCGATGTTGTGCAGCACGGCGGCATGCGCCTCCACATGCCGGCGCAGCTGGTCGCGGGCCTCGTCGATCTCGGTGCGGTCGATGGCGATGCCGGCGACCCGGCCGTCGGCGAGCGCGTGCTCGATGAAGCGCATGAACCGGCGTTCGCTGCCGAGCACGACGTGATGATCGGCGACCTGGGTGGTGGTGGTGCGCTTGGCCTCGCGGGCGAGCGCGCGGCCGTCGGCCCCCAGCACGCCGCCGCCGATCTCGCGTCCGTCGCGGACCGCGCTGGCCGTGTCCTTCTGGTCGACGGCACGCGCATAGGCCGGGTTGACATAGGTGAGCCGCAGGTCGGGCGCGCGCACCCAGGCCGGGAAGGCGAGCGCGTCGAGCAGGCCGACGACGGCGCGATGGGCGTGGTCCAGCGCGTCGATCTCGCGCTGCTGCTTGCGGTTGCGCCGCGCCAGCTCGGAGATGTCGAAGAACCAGATCGCGTCCAGCGACCGGCCGCCGGCGTCGATCCGCCGACCCTGGGCGAGCAGGTCGGTGGCGTCGGCATCGCCGCTGAGCCGGATCTCGAAGGCGCGGCCGGATTCGCGCAGGCGGGTGGCGGCGTCCTTCAGGCGGACCGCGTCGGTGCTGGCGAAGACGGCGGCGACGTCGTCGAGCGTGGCTGGCCGGCCGCCGCGCCCGTGCCGGACCGGCGCCAGCGGTGAGGTCTCGCCGCAGAGCACCTCGATGTCGCGGCCGGTCCAGGTCAGCACAGCGCCAGGGGATTCGCGCAGCAGGCTGGCGGCAAGCGTGGCGTCCACCGGCGGGCGTCGGCCGCGGCGCAGGCTGCGGACCAGGATGACCAGGCCGACCGCGATCGCGACCACGGCGGCGCCGACCAGCGCGCTGGCGGCGTCGAGCGGCGGCAGGGCGCCGGCGGACTGCCCCGGGGGCGGCGCCCAGGCAGGCTGGGCAGAGGCATGCCGGGCCCAGGCGCACAGGACCGCGCCGCAGGCGATGCCCGCGACGGCCATGTCCGTCCAGCAGCCACGTCCCCGACGCGGTGACACCATGGCCGGCAGTCTAAGCAGCGGCCGGCGGCGGCGACAGCGGTAAGTTGCCCACCGCCCCCGGACCTGCATCCGGTCAGTAGCGGTAGTGTTCGGGCTTGTAGGGCCCGGCGGGCGCCACCCCGATGTAGCCGGACTGCTTCTCGGTCAGCTCGGTGAGGTGGACGCCGATCTTCTTCAGGTGCAGGCGCGCCACCTTTTCGTCCAGTGACTTGGGCAGCACGTAGACCTTGTTCTCGTAGTTCGCATGGTTGGTCCACAGCTCGATCTGGGCCATCACCTGGTTGGTGAAGGAGGCGCTCATCACGAAGCTGGGGTGGCCGGTGGCGTTGCCCAGGTTCACCAGCCGGCCCTCGGACAACAGGATGATCCGCTTGCCGTCGGGGAACTCGACCTCGTCGACCTGCGGCTTGACCGGGTGCCAGCGGAAGTTGCGCAGGCCCTCGACCTGGATCTCGGTGTCGAAATGGCCGATGTTGCAGACGATGGCGCGGTCCTTCATCGCGCGCATGTGGTCGACGGTCAGCACGTCGACGTTGCCGGTGGCGGTGACGAAGATGTCGCCCTGGGGTGCCGCTTCCTCCATCGTCACCACCTGGTAGCCTTCCATCGCCGCCTGCAGCGCGCAGATCGGGTCGACCTCGGTCACCAGCACCCGGCAGCCGGCGTTGCGCAGCGAGGCGGCCGAGCCCTTGCCGACGTCGCCATAGCCGGCGACGACGCCGACCTTGCCGGCCATCATCACGTCGGTTGCGCGGCGGATGCCGTCGACCAGGCTCTCGCGGCAGCCGTAGAGGTTGTCGAACTTCGACTTGGTGACGCTGTCGTTGACGTTGATCGCCGGCACCTTCAGCGTGCCCGCCCGCTGCATCTCGTAGAGCCGGTGGACGCCGGTGGTGGTCTCCTCGGAAAGCCCGCGCACGTCGTCGAGCAGCTCGGGGAACTTGTCGTGCATCACCTTGGTCAGGTCGCCGCCGTCGTCGAGGATCATGTTCGGCCGCCAGCCGTCGGGGCCGAGGATGGTCTGGTCGATCGCCCACCAGAACTCCTCTTCGCTCATCCCTTTCCAGGCGAACACCGGCACGCCGCGCTCGGCGACCGCGGCGGCGGCGTGGTCCTGGGTCGAGAAGATGTTGCACGACGACCAGCGGACCTCGGCGCCGAGGTGGATCAGGGTCTCGATCAGCACCCCAGTCTGGATCGTCATGTGCAGGCTGCCGACGATGCGTGCGCCGGCCAGCGGCTTCGACCCGCCGAATTCCTCGCGAGTCGCCATCAGGCCCGGCATCTCGGTCTCGGCGATGGCGAGTTCCTTGCGGCCCCATTCGGCCAGCGTCATGTCTTTGACCTTGAAGTCCTGGGCGGTCATCTGTCGGCTCCTGTCTGGGAAGGGCGCGGCGCGCGTCTTAGCAGAGCGGCCGGCGTAGCTCAATGGCGGGGAGTTGCCCGCCAGTATCCACTGCCGTCATTGCGAGCCGGCACAAGCCGGCGTGGCAATCCAGGGCGACCGCGCGGACGTCGGTGCGGCGGCCCTGGATTGCCGCGTCGCTCCGCTCCTCGCAATGACGGCAGAGGGCTCAGTCCTGCTCGTAGAAGCCGGCGGCGATCAGGCCAGCGAGGGCTTCGACGGCACTGCGGGCCTCGGGGCCCGTGGCCGACAGGGTGACGATGCTGTGCCTGGCGGCGGCCAGCATCATCAGGCCCATGATGCTCTGGCCGTTGGCGACCAGCTCGTTGCGCGACACCTCGACCCGGGCATCGAACCGGCTGGCGAGCGCAACCAGCTTGGCCGCGGCGCGCGCGTGCAGGCCCTTGCGGTTGACGATGACGGCCGTGCATTCGGCCGACGCCGCATCGCTCATGCGCTCTCCAGCAGCCGTGATGCGACGTTGATGTACTTGCGGCCCGCCTCCTGGGCCTGCTCGACCGCGTCGACAAGCCTGGAGCCGGTGCGCACGCTGGCCAGCTTGATCAGCATCGGCAGGTTGATGCCGGCGATGACCTCGATCTCGCCCGGCTTCATCGCCGAGATCGCCAGGTTCGACGGGGTGCCGCCGAACATGTCTGTCAGTACGATCACGCCCTGGCCCTGGTCGACCTCGCCGATGCGGTCGACGATGTCCGCGCGCCGCTGCTCCATGTCGTCATAGGGGCCGATGCAGACGGTTGCGACATGGGTTTGCGGCCCGACCACATGTACGAGGGCTGCGACGAACTCGTCGGCCAGACGGCCGTGAGTCACCAGGACCAATCCTATCATGCAGTGATGATTTGGGCCGGATCGGCCCGCGTGTCAACGCACCTTGGCTTTACCGGCCGTGCCCGGCCCGGCGTCAGCGGCCGTCCGGCGCCTCGTTTGGCGCCTCGTCCGGAGGCAGGTCGCGGTGGGTCAGCGCCACCGGCCAGCCGGCCTCGCGCAGCGCCGTTGCAAGCCGTCCGGCGATGTAGACCGAACGGTGGCGGCCACCGGTGCAGCCGATACAGATCGTCAGGTAGCTCTTGCCCTCGGCGCGGTAGCGCGGCAGCAGCGGCAGCAGCAGGCCGCCCAGTTGGGCGAAGAAGCCGGCAAAGGCCGGATCGCCCTCGATATGGGCGCCGACGTCGGCGTCGCGCCCGGTCTTCGGCCGCAGCTGCGGGTCGTAGTGCGGGTTGCGCAGGAAGCGGACGTCGAACACCAGGTCGGCTTCGCGCGGCACCCCGCGGCGGAAGGAGAAGGACTGCACGGTGATGGTCAGCGCCTGCCCCTCCGGGACCAGGGTCTGCAGCAGCCGGGCGCGCAGGTCGGCGACCTGCAGCACGCTGGTGTCGATCACCAGGTCGGCGAGGGCGCGGACCGGCGCCAGCAGCTGCCGCTCGGCCGCGATCCCGTCGGCGGCCGGCCGGTCGCCGGCCAGCGGATGGCGGCGCCGGGTCTCGGTGTAGCGGCGGATCAGCACCTCGCTGTCGCAATCCAGGTAGAGCAGCTCGACGGCCAGCCCGGGATGCCGGCGCAGCCGCTCCAGGGTCTCGGCGAAGGCGCCGGCGGCGAACCCGCGGGAGCGGACGTCGACGCCGATCGCCAGCCGCTCGGTCCCCTGACTCGCCTGTGGCGGCCGCCCGGCCGGCTGGCCGGCGGCCTCGGGCGCCGGCTCGGCCAGCCGCTCGACCAGGTAGAGCGGCAGGTTGTCCACCGCCTCGAAGCCGGCGTCCTCCAGCACGTCGAGCGCGGTCGAGCGCCCGGCGCCCGACATGCCGCTGACCAGGACCAGTCGCCGGCTCACGCCGCTGCCGCCTGCACCGCCAGCCGCAGCTTGGCGGGCGCCGAGGCGTCGAACGGGGCGAGCAGCAGGTGGGGCAGGACGACACCGGCGACCTCGACCCGGTCGGGCTCCGGCAGCCGCGGCACCTCGGCGCGCTCGACCAGGGTCGCCACCAGCACCACCGTCACCGGCGCCCGGTAGGGCAGCCGCACGATGCCGAAGCCGCGCACCTCGATCAGCCCGGCGATCGCCTGCGGCGGGCTCGCCTCCAGCCTCCCGCCGCGAACCCGCACCGTCACCTGGTCGTCGGCGACCAGCATCGCCCCCTCCTCGATCAGCCGCAGCGCCAGATCCGACTTGCCGCTGCCCGACCCGCCGCGCAACAGCACGCCGTGCGGGCCGATCGCGATGCAGGTGGCATGGAGCGTCGTCATGGCTGCCGCACGGTGCCGGGCCGCTGGCCGCCCTGTCAATCGCGGGGCGGTGGGGGTGAGGTGGGGGTGGGGTTGCTGGGACGTGAACGGCGGCGGTAGCGGCGGCTGTTGTGGGCCGTATGTTCCGAACCTATTGCAGCCGCGCCGCGGTCGTGCCGGCGCCGGCCGCGGTCACCGCACCTCGATCGGGACCGCGGCCAGCAGGTTCCCGCTGCGCCCTGTCCGGTAGCGCACCTCGTAGGCGCCCGGCGCGTCCGGCGCGTACAGGGTCGCCGGCGAGCCGTCCTGGGCAAAGGCATAGCTCAGGTAGTAGGCCGCGTCGGCGCCGGCCTCGACGATGAGAATGCGGTCCTCGTGGTGGTTGGCCGGACCGGTCCAGACGACCTCGAACGCCTCGCCGGGGCCGACCGAGGCCGGGGCCTGCAGGCTCGCCGAAACCGGGGTCACCGCCAGCGGGGCGGACGCCAGGGTCGCGTCGTCCTGCCCGGTCATGTAGCGGACTTCGTAGTCGCCCGGCTCGTCCGGCGCCGAGAGCACCGCCGGCGAGCCGTCGCCGGCGAAGGCATAGTCCGAATAGTCGCCGTCGGCTGCGCCGGCGGCCGTTACCACGATCATGTCGTCGCTGTTGGCCGGGCCGATCCAGGCGACCTCGAACCGGCCGCCGGCGCCGACCGAGGCCGGGGGCTGCACGCTGGCAGGGACTGGGGTGACGGCGATCCCGACCGAGGCCAGGGTCGCCAGGTCCTGGCCGGTCATGTAGCGCACCTCGTAGGCGCCCGGCGCATCGGGGGCAACGAGCGTCGCCGGCGAGCCTTCGCCGGTCGGGACGGAGAGCAGGTACAGGCCCTCGGCGGCGCCGGCCTCGACCACGACGATGCGGTCGCTGTCGTTGCCGGGCCCGGTCCAGGCGACCTCGAACCGGGCGCCGGCAACCACGCTGGCCGGCGCTTCGACCCGGGCGGGCACCGGCATCACCGCGATCGGCCGGGCGGCAAGGGTGAGGGACTCCTGGCCCGACAGGTAGCGGATCTCGTAGGCGCCCGGCGCGTCGGGCGCGGTGAGCGTCGCCGGCGAGCCGTCACGGGCAAAGGCAGCGTTGTCGCGCTGGCCCTCGGCGGCGCCGGCCTCGACCACGACGATCCGGTCGTTGTCGTTGTCGGGGCCGGTCCAGGCGACCTGGAACCGGCTGCCGCTCACCGCCTCGGCCGGCGCGTCCAGGGTTACCGGCGGCGGGGTGAGGGCGATCGGAACCGCTGCCAGCGTGCGCCGCTCCTGCCCGGTCATGTAACGGATCTCGTAAGCGCCGGGCGCGTCCGGCAGCCGCAGGCCGGCCGGCGACCCGTCGCTGGCCAGGGCATGGTTCAGGTACCCGCCCTCCGGGGCCCCGGCAACGGCGACCACGATGCGGTCGTCGGGGTTGGCCGGGCCGGTCCAGGCGACCTGGAGCCGGCTGCCGGCGACGGCCTGCTCCGGCGCCTCCAACGTCGCCTGCGCCACCAGGAGGACCGGCTGCGACGCCAGCACGATGCCGGACTGGGCGCTGACGTAGCGCACCTCGTAGTCTCCGGGCGTGTCCGCTGCCTGCAGCGCCGCCGGGCTGCCGCCGGTGGTACGGGCAAAGGCGCCGTAGCTGTCGGCCGGCGACCCGGCCGGCGCCAGCGCGATCATGTCGTCCGGGCCGTCGGGGCCTCGCCACAGGACCTCGAAGCTGCTGCCGGCGACCACCGGGTCGGATGCCGAGACGGCGGTCGGCACCTCCAGGATCGTGACGGCCAGGCTGGCGAGCGTGTCCTGGGTCGGCCCGGAAACGTAGCGCAGCTCGTAGGCGCCCGGCCGGTCCGGCGCGAGCATCGCGGCCGGGTCGCCGCCGGCGGTGTAGGCGAGGGTGCCGAACGCGCCCTCGGCGGCGCCGACCGGCACGATGGTGATGTAATCGTCGGCGGCGTCCGGTCCGTCCCAGCCGACGGCAAACCGGCTGCTCATCGGGATGGCGGCCGAGTCGACGCGCAACGAGGCCGGCTCGATCGCGCTAGCGAAGTGCACGCGCTGGGTCGCGGGCACCCCGGCCACGACCGTGAACTCGACGGTGCCGGTGGCGTTGGCGGTCTCGGCGACGGCGACATAGGCCCCCGCTGGGAGACGGAGCTCCGGCCGGGCGACGGATTCGCCCGCGAGCACCGCCCGCTGGTCGGCGGCCGCGATCACGGTCCAGGTGACGCCCTCGTCGAACACGGCGCCGGTGGTGTCGTCGATCGCCTCGAACAGGATCGAGGCATCCGGGACGATCTCGACGACCTCGGCGGCGCCGACGCTGTCCTCGATCTCCTCGAGGGGCGGCGTATCCAAGGTCGGCGTGTCCACGGGCGGCGTATCCAAGGGCGGCGCGTCCTCGAGCGCGGCCTGGACGGCGACGTCGGTGAGGGCGGCCGACAGCTCCGCGGCATTGCCGGCGGCGAGGTAGAGGCCGCCGGTGGCCTCCGCGATGCAGGCGAGCTGCGCCTGGGCCTCCGGCTCGGCGACGTCGAAGCCGATGACGTGGACGACGAAGCCGACGCCGGTGCGCTCGAGCTCGGCGGCGAGCGCGCACGGATCGGCGTCGCAGGTCTCGATGCCGTCGCTCAGCAGCACCACGGTCGACGGATTGTCGCGGTAGCCGAGGGTCTCGGCGGCCAGGCGCACCGCCTCGGTCAGCGGCGTGCGGCCGCGCGGGACCAGGCTGTTGACGGTCGTGGCGAAGGCCGGCGGGTCGACCGGGCCGATCGGCACCACCAGCTCGATGTCGCCGCAGTCCCGCTCGCGGCGGTGGCCATAGGCGACCAGGCCGAGCCCGATGGCGGGATCCCAGTCCTGCAGCAGGTCGGCGATGACCTCGCGGGCAATCTCGATCTTCGACACCGCGTCGATCCGGCCCCACATGCTGTTGGACACGTCCAGCACCAGAACGACGTCACGTTCGGTGGCCTGGCTGTCGGGCGTTTGGGCGGGCGCGGCCACTGCCGCCCATGCCAGCAGGAAACCGGCGACGAGACTCCTGGAACAGAACCGGCGCATCGGCATTCCCCCTGAGCTGGGACATCATCATTGGGCCAACCCGATCGGCGCCACAAGGGCCGCAATGCCTGCCATCGCCCGGGCTGCGAGAGCGGACGCCCTCGCCGACCTCAACGAAATTTCACGCCTTCATGTCGGCGCGCGGGTGGGATCGTTCGTCCTATCGGCAATGTCGGCGAACTTGCACGCGAGAGGAGAATCCCCATGCTGCGTCCTGCCCTGGTTGCCGCGGCCCTGCTGCTCGGCGGTCCCGCCCTTGCCCAGACCGAGCCGGTGGGCGAGCGGGTCGCGGTCAACGGCATGCAGATGTATTACGAGGTGTCCGGCGACGGCGATCCGCTGATCGTGCTGCACGGCGCCTACATGAACATCCCGGCGATGGGCGAGATCATCCCCCGGCTCGCCGAGACCCGCCGGGTCTACGCGCTGGAGTTCCAGGGCCACGGGCGCACCACCGACATCGACCGGCCGATCACCTATCCCGACCTGGCCGACGACGTGGCGGCGTTCATGGACGCGGTCGGGCTCGAGCGGGCGGACGTGCTCGGCTATTCGATGGGTGCCGTCGCCGGGCTGCAGCTCGCCATCCGCCATCCGGACCGGGTGGACCGGCTGGTCGCCGCCTCGGTCGCCTATGACGTCGAGGGCTGGCAACCGGCGTTCCGCGAGTTCATCCCGCAGATGACGGTGGAGATGTTCGTCGGCATGCCGCCGCTCGCCGACGGCTACCGCGAACTCGCCGCCGACCCCGACGGCTTCCCGGCGCTGGTCGAGAAGCTGATCGCGCTCGAGCACGAGCCGATGGCCTGGGAGGCGGAGGTGCAGGCACTGCAGACCCCGGTGCTGATCATCACCGGCGACGCCGACGTGGCGACGCTGGAGCATTCGGTGGCGATGTTCCGCCTGCTCGGCGGCGGGGTGATGGGCGACATGGGCGTGCCGCTGCCCGAATCGCGGCTGGCGGTGCTGCCGGCGACCTCGCATACCGCGGTGATCACGCAGGTGGAGCTGCTGCTCGGCGTCATCGGGCCGTTCCTGCGCGGCGAGACTCCCCGCAGCTTCTTCGAATAGGCGGGTCCTCCGCCCGCGCTGTCGATCCGGGCTCGGCCCGTTCGACGAACAAGGGCCGGCGCGGTGGCCGCGCCGGCGAACGTCCAGCAACGACAGGAGCAAGCCAATGGTTTCCGATGGGACCCTCGTGCCGGCCCGGGAACTGGTTGCCGGGAACGGCGCCCAGTACCCCAACGAGAGCGACGACTACCGGCGGGCGCGTAACGCGCTGCTGGTCGAGGAGATCGAGCTGCGCCGCCAGATCGAGCGGGTGGCCGAGCTGCGCCGCCGGCTGCCGCCGGGCGGTGCGGTGACCCGGGACTACCGGTTCGAAGGCGAGACCGGCCCGGTCGGCTTCGCCGACCTGTTCGCCGGCAAGCAGAGCCTGGTGGTCTACAGCTACATGTTCGGGCCGCAGCGCGAGCGGCCCTGCCCGATGTGCACCTCGGCGATGAGCGCCTGGGAGGGGGAGGTGCGCGACATCGAGCAGCGCGTCGCCTTCGCCATGGTCGCGCGCTCGCCGATCGAGCGGCTGGTGGCGTTCAAGCGGGAGCGCGGCTGGAAAGACCTGAAGCTCTATTCCGACACCAGCGGCGACTACACCCGCGACTATGTGAGCCCGGACGACGCCGACATGCCTGCGCTGAACGTGTTCACCCGCCGGGACGGCAGCATCCGCCATTTCTGGAGCGAGGAAATGAGCCCGGCCACCGCCGACCCCGGCCAGGACCCGCGCGGCGCGCCGGACCCGATGCCGCTGTGGACCATCCTCGACATCACGCCGGAGGGCCGCGGCACCGACTGGTATCCGAAGCTCGACTATCCGGGGTAGGGGAAGCGAGGATGCCGGACCTGCAGCGACGGCCGGATTACCGAAAAAGGGGTTGCCTTGCCTCCCGGCCATCTGCTGTAAGTCGCGCCACCACGCATCCACCACGGGAGAGCGCAATGCGAGCGGCCATGTCCATCGAGAAGGGAGTTTTCGCCTATCGACGGGACATGACGGTCAATGCGCATTCTGAACCTGGGGATCCTGGCGCACGTAGACGCCGGCAAGACTAGCCTCACCGAGCGGCTGCTCTACGCAGCCGGGGTCATCGACGCGATCGGCAGCGTCGACGACGGCAACACCCAGACCGACTCCCTGGCGCTGGAACGGCAGCGCGGCATCACCATCAAGTCGGCGGTGGTGTCGTTCGTCGTCGGCGACGTCACGATCAATCTGATCGACACCCCCGGCCACCCGGATTTCATCGCCGAGGTGGAGCGGGTGCTGGACGTGCTCGACGGCGCGGTGCTGGTGGTCTCCGCGGTCGAGGCGGTGCAGGCCCAGACCCGCGTGCTGATGCGCACGCTGCAGCGGCTGCGGATCCCGACGCTGATCTTCGTCAACAAGATCGACCGCGGCGGCGCGCAGGTCGACCTTGCGCTGCAGAGCATCGCCGAGCGGCTGGCGCCGGCGATCGTCGCCATGGGGTCGACGGGCGGGCAGGGGACACGTGGCGCCTGGTTCAGCTCGCATGGCGCGGACGACGCCGCCTTCATCGGGCGCCTGGCCGAGCTGCTCGCCGAGCAGGACGATGCGATCCTCGCCGCCTATGTCGAGGGCAATGTCGACTACGGCCTGCTCCGCGGCGCGCTGGCGGCGCAGACCGCCCGGGCGCTGGTGCATCCGGTGTTCTCCGGCTCGGCGGTCACCGGCGCCGGGGTGGACGCGCTGGTCTCAGGCATCACCGGGCTGCTGCCGGCGCGCGAAGGCGACGCGGACGGTCAGGTCTCCGGCAGCGTGTTCAGGGTCGAACGCGGCCCGGCCGGCGAGAAGGTCGCCTATGTCCGGATGTTCTCGGGGACGGTGCGGACCCGCGACCGGCTGCGGTTCGGCGAGGACAACGAGGCGAAGGTCACCGCGATCGCGGTTTGCGAGCGCGGCGCGGCGGTCCCGCGGCCGGCGGTCGCCGCCGGACAGATCGGCAAGCTCTGGGGCCTCGGGGAGATCCGCATCGGTGACGCGATCGGGCTGCCGCGGGCGCGTTCGGAGCGGCACCATTTCGCCCCGCCGACCCTGGAAACGGTCGTCGTGCCGCGCCGCGCCGCCGACAAGGGCGCGCTGCGCGTCGCGCTCGGCCAGCTCGCCGAGCAGGACCCGCTGATCAACCTGCGGCAGGACGACGTCCGCCAGGAGATCTCGGTCTCGCTCTACAGCGAGGTGCAGAAGGAGGTGATCCGCGACACACTGCTGGACGGCTTCGGGCTCGAGGTCGGGTTCCGCGAGACGACGACGATCTGCATCGAGCGTCCGGTCGGCACCGGCGCAGCCGTCGAGGTCGGCGAGAAGGAGGGCAACCCGTTCCTGGCCACGATCGGGCTGCGGATCGAGCCGGCGCCGGTCGATTCCGGCGTGGACTACCGGCTGGAGATGGAGCTCGGATCGCTGCCGCTGGCGTTCCACAAGGCGGTCGAGGAATCGGTGCGGGAGGCGCTGCAGCAGGGCGGCCTGTGGGGCTGGCAGGTCGTCGACTGCACGGTGACGATGACCCATTGCGGCTACTGGCCGCGGCAGAGCCACGCCCATGCGGTCTTCGACAAGAGCATGTCGAGCACCGCCGGCGACTTCCGCAACCTGACGCCGCTGGTGCTGATGCGTGCGCTCGCGGCAGCCGGCAGCGTGGTGTGCGAGCCGATCCACCGGTTCAGCCTGGTGCTGCCGGCCGACGCGCTGGGGCCGATCCTGCCGGCGCTGACCAAGCTGGGCGCGGTTCCGCAGACGCCGGAGATGCGGGGCGCGTCCTGCGTGCTGCAGGGCGACGTGCCGGCGGCGCGGGTGCACGCGCTGCAGCAGCAGCTGCCGGCGCTGACCCGCGGCGAGGCGGTGCTGGAAACCGCCTTCGACCGCTACCAGCCGGTCCGCGGCGCGTTCCCGGTCCGGCCGCGGACGGACCACAATCCGCTCAACCGCAAGGAATACCTGCTGCACGTCCAGCGGCGGGTCTAGCGCAAACCGGGAGGCGATCCATGAGCCCTGACGACACGGAGATCGATCGGAACCGGATCGACGCGGCCCTGGTTCGCCGGCTGGTCGCCGCCCAGTTCCCGCACTGGGCCGGGCTGCCGGTCAGGCCGGTGGCGCAGGGCGGCTGGGACAACCGGACCTTCCATCTCGGCGACCGGATGACGGTGCGGCTGCCGAGCGCGGCGGGCTACGTGCCGCAGGTCGAGAAGGAACATCGCTGGCTGCCGCGGCTGGCGCTGCTGCTGCCGCTGCCGATCCCGGTGCCGCTGGCGCAGGGGGCGCCGGGCGAAGGCTACCCCTGGCCCTGGTCGGTCTACCGCTGGCTGGAGGGCGAGGCCGCCGCGCCCGGGCGGATCGCCGACATGGCAGGGTTCGCCACGGAGCTGGCCGGATTCCTGGTCGCGCTGCAGCGGATCGAGACCGCCGGCGGGCCGCCGCCGGGGCCGCACAACTTCTTCCGCGGCGGGCCGCTGGAGGTCTATGACGGCGAGACCCGGCGGGCGATCGCGGCGCTCGGGTCCCGGATCGACGCTGCGGCGGCGACCGCGGTGTGGGAGACGGCGCTGGCGGCCGCGTGGCGCGGTGCACCGGTCTGGGTGCATGGCGACGTCGCCGCCGGCAACCTGCTGGTCGCCGACGGCCGGCTCGGCGCGGTGATCGACTTCGGCAGCTCGGGCGTCGGCGACCCGGCCTGCGACCTCGCCGTCGCCTGGACGCTGCTGGACGAGGAGGGCCGGGCCGCGTTCCGGCGGGCGCTGCCGCTGGATGAAGGGACCTGGGCGCGCGGCCGCGGCTGGACGCTGTGGAAGGCGCTGATCACCCTTGCCGAACGCCTGGCTGCCGACAGGCAGGCGGTCGAGAGCCGGCGGGTGCTGGAGGTCGTGCTTGCCGATCACCGCGAGAGCAGATGACGCTATGCGAAGGGCGCGCTTCGTGTGCTAGCCTGCCGAAACGATTTGGCGGTGGCGCCCGAGGCGACGGGAGAGAGCATGCCCTACACAATCAGCCAGTGGGACCGGCAGTGGGTCGACGAGATGCGGCAGAACCCGATGGGGCCGCACAGTCCCAACCTGCAGCGGGTGCTGAACACGATGCGCGCCGGGCCGGCCAAGGGGCGCCACGTGCTGGTCTGCCGGCGGCCCTTCGCCGAGTGGGTGCTGGCGATCCACCAGGGCTACGGCAAGCCGTTCCAGATCCTGGAAGACCAGGTCTTCACCGACCGGGCGGAGGCCGAGTGGCACGTGTTCAAGCTGCGCTGGAAGGCGCATACCGGCGAGGACCTGAACTGAGATGCAGAAGATCGTCGGCTATGCGGACCGGCTCAGCGCCGCGCCGGGAGAGACCGTTCGCTTCATGGTCAGCACCGAGACCCCGCGGCCCTATGCGGCCCGCCTGGTGCGGGTGATCAACGGCGACGCCAACCCGGCCGGGCCGGGGCTGAAGCTGGAGCACCGGCCGAGCGGCATCGAGGGCCGCTATGACGGCCGGCCGCAGGCGATCGCCGCCGGCTCGCACATGCGCGTCGCCCACGACCCGCGGCAGACGCCGACCCGGGGGCTGACGGTTGCCGCGATGCTGTGGCCGACGCTGCTCGACGTCTCGCCGGACGTCCGCCGGCAGGCGGTGATCGGGCAGTGGTCGGAGGCGGAGAAAAAGGGCTGGCTGCTGGAGATCGACGAGGCCGGCCGGCTGCGGTTCAAGGTCGGCGACGGGACCAGGGTGCGCAGCGTGACCGCGCCGTCGGTGCTGACCGAGCGGCGCTGGGTGCTGGCGGCCGGCATCCACGACCCGGCGACCGGAAGGATCACGGTGGTGCAGCGCGCGCTCGACCCCTATGTCGCCGCCCAGGGGCCCGACCTGGCGACGGCCGACGGCGCCGGCCCGATCGCGCCTGCGGCGGTCGACCTGCTGGTCGCGGCGAGGCCAGGCGGCGACAATGATGGCGCGGCGGACCATTACGACGGCAAGATCGACGCGCCGGTCCTGCTCGATACGGCGCTGGACCCGCGTGCGCTCGACGGGCTGTTCCGCCGGCCGCTGGCGCCGGCGACGGCGGCGCATGTGGTCGCGCGCTGGGACTTCTCGATCGACATCCCGGGGCTCACCGGCCACGATTCCGGCCCACACCAGATGCACGGGGCGCTGCACAACCTGCCGGCGCGCGCGATGAAAGGCTGGAACTGGACCGGCGAGTGCCACGACTGGACCCGCAAGCCGGAGCATTACGGCGCGATCCATTTCCACGCCGACGACATCTACGACGCCGGCTGGGAGTCCGATTTTTCCTGGACGGTGCCCGACGACTGGCCGAGCGGCGCCTATGCCTGCCACCTCGCCGTCGGTGACGCCGAGGACGGCAGCGAGGAGGATCTGGTCCCGGTGTTCGTCTACGGCGCCCGCAAGCCCCCGGCCGGGCGGGAGCGGCCGAAGGTGGCGTTCCTGGTGCCGACCGCGGCCTACATGGCCTATGCCAACGACCACAACCACCTGCTCGACGGCGCGGCCGAGATGGTGGTGAACCGGCTGCTGACGATGACGGCTTCCGACCTGTTCATCCAGCAGCATCCGGAATACGGGCTGTCGCTCTACGACTCCCACCGCGACGGCAGCGGCGTCTGCTACTCGTCCTACCTGCGGCCGGTGCTGAACATGCGGCCGCGCTATGCCGGCTGGCTCGGCGCCTACGGCTCCGGGCTGTGGCAGTACAACGCCGACACCCACCTGCTCGACTGGCTGGAGGCGCAGGACATCGCCTTCGACGTGGTCACCGACGAGGACCTGCACCGCGACGGGGTGGCGGCGCTGGAGCCGTACCGGGTGGTGCTGAGCGGCACCCATCCCGAATACCACTCCAAGCAGATGTGGGACGCGATGATGGCCTGGCAGAGCCGCGGCGGCCGGCTGATGTATCTCGGCGCCAACGGCTGGTACTGGCGGATCGCCTTCCACCGCGACCTGCCGGCGGTGATCGAGGTCAGGCGGGCCGAGGACGGCATCCGCTGCTGGGCGGCCGAGCCGGGCGAGTACTATCACAGCTTCACCGGCGAATATGGCGGGCTGTGGCGGCGCCAGGACCTGCCGCCGAACGTGGTCACCGGCGTCGGCTTCACCGCCCAGGGCTTCGACTGGTGCAGCTACTACCGGCGCACCGCGGAGGCGGACGACCCGCGGGTGGCGTTCATGTTCGACGGCGTCGAGGGCGAGCTGATCGGGAATTTCGGGCTGATCGGCAACGGCGCGGCCGGGCTCGAGCTCGACCGCGCCGACCACAAGCTGGGCACCCCGCCGCACGCGCTGGTGGTGGCGCAATCCGAGGGCCATTCCGACATCTACCTGGTGGTGACCGAGGAGGTGAACGTGACCACCCCGGACATCACTGGCAGCCAGTCGCCGCTGTGCCGCGCCGACCTGACCTTCTACGAGACCCCGTCCGGCGGGGCGGTGTTCTCCACCGGCTCGATCGCCTGGTGCGGCAGCCTCAGCCACAACGGCTACGATAACACCGTGTCGCGGCTGACGGGCAACGTGCTGCGGCGGTTCCTGGACGAGACGCCGTTCACGATGCCGTCGTAGCGGCGGCAGTGACCGCCGTCACCGGCCGGCCGGACGCGGGGCTGGCGTGGTTGGCGGGCATGGAATACCTGTCTGGGCGGTAGCGATCGGCACAGTCCGGTCGGCAACAGGCGGCGCAGCCGTCCGCGTGCTCCGTCGCCCCGGATCAGGGAGGCCGCAGATGGCCGGGATCAAGGGCTCCATCCTCGAGACCATCGGCAACACGCCGGTGGTGCGGATCAACAATCTGGCGCCCGACGGCGTCGAACTGTTCGTCAAGATCGAGGCGTTCAACCCGCTGGGGTCGGTCAAGGACCGGCTGGCGCTCGGCGTGATCGAGGCTGCCGAGGCCGACGGGTCGGTGCAGCCCGGACAGACCGTGATCGAGGCGACCAGCGGCAACACCGGCATCGGGCTGGCGATGGTCTGCGCCCAGAAGGGCTACCCGCTGGTGGTGACCATGGCGGAGAACTTCAGCGTCGAGCGGCGCAAGCTGATGCGCTTCCTCGGCGCCAAGGTGATCCTGACCCCGGCGGCCGAGAAGGGCAGCGGCATGCTGGCCAAGGCGCGGGAGCTGGCGGACAAGCACGGCTGGTTCCTCTGCCGCCAGTTCGAGAACGAGGCCAACCCGGACATGCACAGCCGGACCACGGCCGAGGAGATCCTGGCCGACTTCGGGCCGGACGGGCTGGACTACTGGGTCACCGGCTTCGGCACCGGCGGCACGCTGAAGGGCGTCGCCCGGGTGCTGAAGGCCAAGAGCCCGAAGACGCAGATCGTGGCCTGCGAGCCGGATAACTCCCAGATACTGGGCAGCGGCATCGCCCAGGCCTATGCCGACGACGGCAGCCCGGCCGCCAGCCATCCGAACTTCCGCCCGCACCTGATGCAGGGCTGGTCGCCGGATTTCATCCCCAAGCTCGCCAACGACGTGCTGGAGGCGCGGCTGGTCGACCGCTTCCTGCCGATCGCCGGTAACGCCGCGCTGGCCTGCGCCCGCGACCTCGCCCGCAAGGAAGGCATCTTCGTCGGCACCTCGAGCGGCGCCACCTTCGCCGGCGCGCTGGAGGTGGCGCGGACCGCGCCGAAGGGCGCCCGCATCCTGGCGATGCTGCCCGACACCGGCGAGCGCTACCTCTCCACGCCGCTGTTCGAGGGCGTCGAGGAGGTGATGACCGAGGAGGAGCTGGCGATCGCCGCCTCCACCCCGCGCTTCCGCTTCGATGTCGCACCCCAGCCGGCGCCGGCGGCGGCCGCGCCGGCCGAAGCGGCAACGCCGGAGGCGCTGGCCTTCGTCGACGCGGTGGTCGGCGACACGGAGCAGCCGGTGGTGATGTTCGCGCTGGAATGGTGCGAGTTCTGCTGGTCGGTGCGGCGGATGTTCGCCGCCACCGGCATTCCCTACCGCTCGATCGACCTGGATTCGGTGGCCTACCAGCAGGACAACCGCGGCGGCGAGATCCGGGTCGCGCTGCGCCAGAAGGTCGGCGCGCCGACGATCCCGCAGATCTTCGTCGGCGGCGCGTATGTCGGCGGCTGCACCGAGACCTTCGACGCCTTCAACCAGGGCCGGCTGCAGGAGATGCTGGCGGCGAGCGGGGTCGCCTTCGACCGGGCCAAACAGGTGGATGCCTACGGCTTCCTGCCGAAATGGCTGCACCCGCGGTGAGCGCAAACCGCGCCGCTCGCCTGCCTCGCCCATGCCGCGGCGATCGGGCAGGCGGCGCGCGCCAGCGCCCGGCCGCTGCATCCCAGCGCCGACACCGCGACCCTGCGCCGGCTGCCGGGGGGGGCACGGCCCGAGGCCGTCAAGCCGGCGCGGGGCGGTCAGAAATCGCCGCGGCGGATCAGCTCTCCTGTCGTCACCACCTCGAACGCTTCCCCCGGCACGCGTTTGAGCTGGGAGAGGTCCTCGTCGTCCCAGTGCGGGGACGGGGCGCCGCTGATGAACCAGGCGCTGCCGTTGTCGGCGACGATCAGGCCGTAGCGCTGCAGCGCCTCCAGGATCACCCGGGCCTGGCCGTGGTAGCCGGAGAGGTCGTAGTCGGCGCGGAGCCGGAGCCGCAGGCCCATCGGCGGCAGCGACGGATCGGTGCTGTCGGAGGCGTAATGGGTGGCCGGGAGGATGAAGGCCTGCTGGGTCGCGGGAAAGGTGACTCGCAGCGCGTGGTCGATGGCGCCGGCCTCGACCTCCTCGTAGCGGACCAGGCCGGGCAGGATCGGCAGGCCAGCGGCGTCGGCGGATGTCCAGCCGAGCGGGCGCAGTGCGTTGGACGAGAGGTCGAACACCGCGCCGGAGCCGGCATGCCAGCCGTCGCCCTCGGGGCGGACGTCGAACAGCTCGTAGAGCATGCACGTGTCCAGGTCGACCACCAGGATGTGACGGTCGTCTCCGCCCTCGATCGGGGCGTCGGGCGGGATCGGATAGGGGCCGGGATCGCTTTCGTCGGCATAGTCGAAGCTGACCGGGACCGGCTGCTGGCCGGAGACGGCGACAAAGGGGATGCCGTAGTCCGGGTTCTCGCCGAAATCGGGATGCAGCACCGCGCGGTCGGCGGTCATCGCGGCGATATAGGCGTCGGAGCCCGGATCGACGGGAAGGGCGGAAACGTCCTGGTTCCACGGATTGTCCGGCGGGAACACGGCGCAGCTGCCGATCCGGGGCGGGTCCTGGGCCAGGGCCAGGGCCGGAACCAGGCCGGCGAGCGCGGCGCAAGCGAGTATCCTCAATTGGTTCTCCTGCTCTGGGCGTATCCCGGTTGCGCCCATGCGCGGTTTCCCGGTCCGCCACAGGGGTGGATTATTGCCAGCAGCCGAGGCGTGCCGCCATCTGATAAGTTGGCGACCCGCAATGAGTCGGGCCCCCGGAGATCGAGCTTCATGTGCGAGCTGTTTGCGATGTCGAGCCGGCAGCCGTCGGCGGTGACCTATTCGCTGCGCGAATTCGCGGCGAACGGGAGCGCGCTCAGGTCGAACCGGCACGGCTGGGGCATCGCCTATACCCACGACCGCGACGCCTTCACCATCAAGGAGCCGCTGTCGGCGGCCGGCAGCCCCTGGGTCGACTTCGTAGCCGAGAACAGCGTGAAGTCGAAATGCGTGATCGCGCACGTGCGCCACGCGACCCGCGGTGCGCACACGCTGGAGAACACCCATCCGTTCCGCCGCGTGCTCGGCCGCCAGTTGCACCTGTTCGCCCACAATGGGACGCTGGTCGGGATCGACGGCGCCTGCCCGGCGGAGATGAGCTACCAGCCGGTCGGCGAGACCGATTCCGAACTCGCCTTCTGCCTGCTGCTCGACAGGATGAAGCCGCTGTGGCGCGAGCATGGCGGGCCGCCGCCGCTGGCCGAGCGGATGGACCGGTTCCGCGCCTTCTCGGCCGAGATGGCGACGCTGGGCGCGGCCAACTTCCTCTATTTCGACGGCGACGCGCTGTTCGTCCACGCCCATCGCCGGATCTACGAGGAGGATGGCCAGCCGACACCGCCGAAGCCGCCGGGCCTGCAGATCAAGGACTGGAGCCGGACGGCGACCGAGCACGACTACGCGCCGCAGGGCCTGCGGGTCGACGTGCACGACCCGCAGACGATCATGCTGGCCAGCGTGCCGCTGGATACGGCAGGCTGGGAGGCGCTGCCCGAGTGCACCGCGCTGGCGATCCGCGACGGTGCCGAGTTGATGCGGCAGAGCTCGAACTAGGAAAGGAGGCATCCGGATGGCTGAGTCGCGCTGCAGGGCGCATGGCCGGCCGGTGCCAGCCGAGCTGGTGGGTCCGCTGGTCGATTCGTCGGCGCTGGCCGGCACGCCGGGCGCGCTGGCGGACCGGCTGGCCGAGGACGGCTACCTGTTCCTGCGCCAGGCCTTACCGGCGGCGCTGGCGACCGCGGCCCGGCACCGGGTGCTGGAGCGGCTGGCGGCGGTCGGCGAGGTCGTCGACCCGGCCGGCGCGGCGCGGGCGACCGGGGACTCGCGCCGGGAAGAGCTGGAGCCGGACCGCGGCGCCTTCTGGCAGTCGGTCAGCGAGCAGCCGGCGATGCGGGCGGTCACCCACGGCCCGGAACTCGTTTCGCTGATGTCGGAGCTGTTCGGGGAGCCTGCGCGGCCGTTCGACTTCGTCTTTCTGCGGCCGGCGGTCAACGGCCGGCATACCGACATCCATTGCGACAAGCCGTTCTTCACCCGCCGGACCGAGCGGGTGGTCACCTGCTGGATCGCGCTGGGCGAGGTGCCGGTGGAGCGCGGGCCGCTGTTCGTGGTCGAAGGCTCGCACCGCTGGCCGGACGTGAGGGCGGCGGTGCAGGGCTACGACGTCGCCCGCGACAGCGGCCGGCGCAACGCGCTGGAGGAGAATCCCGCCGACTATGCCGCCCGCCGCGGCACCCGGCTGCTGACGGCGGACTTCAAGCCGGGCGACATGGTGGTGTTCGGCATGTACCTGCTGCACGGCGCCTTCGACAACCACGCGACCGACGGCGGCATCCGGCTGTCCTGCGACGTCCGCTTCCAGCCGGTCGGCGACCCGGAGGACCCGCGCTACTTCGGCGCGCAGCCGACCGGGACCACCGGGGCCGGCTATGGCGAGCTCAACGGCGCCAAGCCCCTGAACGAGGCCTGGCACCAGCGTTGAAGGATGGTCAGTCGGCGCCGGCGAAGAGGCGCTTCTCGACCACGCCGTGGACGCCCCAGTTGCCGTCGACGACCTGGGTGACGCCGAAATCGGCGGCCACCGACATCAGGCTGATCGACTCGTCCTCGCTGAGCCCATAGGCGGTCATCAGGAACTGACGCATCTTGCGGAAAGCGTCGCGCATCGCCCCGTCGACCGAGGAGTTGGCGTAGATGTCGCTCTGGGCGGTTTCGCCAAGATCGGCCAAGTAGTTCGCGTAGGAGAAGCCGTGGACGACCCACTCGTCGGCGGTTTCCAGCAACGGGAAATCCAGACCCTCGAGCGGCGTGCCGGCGAGGTCGGCCGCCTTGTGGACGGTGACACGGACCAGCCCGGTGAGCGAGGTCTCGATCGCGGTGCCGGCGAGCTCGGAATCGCCCTGGGCGGCATGCGGGTCGCCGGCGCTGAGGAGCGCGCCCGCGACTGCGACCGGGTAGTACATCGTGCCGCCGGCGCCGACCCGCCAGTTGTCGATGTTGCCGCCGAAATAGCCGGGCGGGATCGAATCGACGAAGTCGGCCTCCAGCGGCGCGACGCCCATGGTGCCGAAATGCGGCCGGATCGGCACCCGCACGTCGGCCAGCACGTCGTGGTTCTCCTCGACGGTGGCGTGGTCGACCGGGACTCCCGGATAGTCGATGATCTCGTGGACGACGCCGAAGGGATCGGTCTGCGGGGTCCAGCGGTAGCTGTAGACCGCGCGCGCCCAGTTCTGTTTGCCGGTCGCGTCGATCTCGTAGATGGTGATGACCTCGCGCGGCTTCGGCTCTTCGATCATGTCGTTGTAGTGGTAACCCCACCAGGCGGCGGCATTGCTGCCGAAAGTGCGGCCGGCATGGTCGGGGTTGGCGCTGGGCCGGGGGGCGAGGTCGAGGATATCGACCTGCAGGATGTCGCCGGGCTCGGCGCCGCAGACGTAGATCGGGCCGGTCAGGATGTGGACGCCGAAGCCCTCGCCGGCGCCGCGGCCGTAGACCGAGGCGTCGAGCGGGCCGGCGCCGCGGCGGTCGACGCCCTTGCCGTCGGCGGTCCAGGCGAAGACGCTCTCGGCGCCGGGGTCGCCGGCGATCATGCGGGCGGCATCGTCGTTGGCATGGTGGGTCAGTGTCTCGATGGTCACCAGGTCGCCCGACTGCACCACCAGCCGCGGCTCCAGGCCCTGGCTGAAATAGCCCCAGTGCACTGAGTCGGCGGTCGCGGGCAGGGTATAGTGGGCGGGGCTGTCCGGCAGGCTGGCGCAGGCGTCCTCCTGGGCGAACGCAGCGGCAGGCAGCGCGGTGGCAAGCGCCACGACGCCCATGGCAAGCGTCGCGCCCGGCACGAGGCCGCGGCGGCAGGTCGGGTCGGTCATCATGTCTCCCCCAGTTCGCCGCGCGCCCAATGCGCGGCGGCTTCGACAGAGGACCGCAACAAGCGTGCCAGCAGGGGCCCGGCCGGCTGTGAGCTTTGTCAGTGCCGGCGCAGGTGTCTGCTGCTAAGCTTCGCCGTCACATTGCAGGACAGGGGGACGGCCATGAGGATGAGGACGGGTCTGTGGTCGGTGCTTGCGGCATGCGCACTGGCACTCGGGGTCGCGATGACTGGCAGCGCCGGAGCCCTGGCTCAGACGGAGCTGGCCCAATCGAGTGGCAGCAACTGCCGCGTGGTGGCGCAGACCGGCTGGGAATACGGCACGGCCAGCATACCGCTACAGACGACGGTGAGCTTCGGGCCGGACAAGTCGCGGCTTGCCTGCGAGGTGGCCTGGCAGCGAATCGAGTCCGCGGGCGAGGAGCGCTGCGCTTCGAGCTACTCGGACGGCAGCCTGTACCGGAACGGCCAGCTGCAGCCGGTCAGCACCAACTTCAGCGCGTGCCGCTGCCAGGACGGGTTCAGCAGCACGACGTGCCAGCTCTCTACCAGCGTCCAGTGCAGCTATGAGGTGTACCGGACGGCAGGGCAGGAGGTCTGCGACTGACGGCCGCAACGGTCCATACGCGGATCAGACGTACGAGACCTCGAGGATCTCGTACGTGCGGCCGCCATTGGGCGTACTTACCTCGATGGAGTCGCCGGAGTGGCGGCCGATCAGCGCCCGGGCAAGCGGCGAGGTGACCGAGATCAGCCCGCTCTTGACGTCGGATTCATGGGACCCGACGATCTGGTAGGTGGCTTCCTCCTCGGTCTCCTCGTCGACGAGGGTCACCGTGGCGCCGAAGCGGACCGTCTTGCCCGACATCTTGCTCGGATCGATCACCTCGGCATGGCTGATGGCGCTCTCCAGTTCGACCACCCGCCCCTCGATGAAGCTCTGGCGTTCGCGCGCGGCGTGGTACTCGGCGTTCTCCGAAAGGTCGCCATGCGTACGCGCCTCGGAGATCGCGGCGATGACCGCCGGCCGTTCGACTTCCTTCAGCTGCTTCAGTTCCTCGACAAGCCGCTGGTAGCCGCCTGCCGTCATCGGAATTCGTTCCATCGTCGTCGCCGATCCAGACAAAAAATTTGTCCGCCGACACGGTCGGCGGATCGTCGTGCTCAGTCCATCCAGTTGGTCTCAGCAAAATAGTCCTGGAGCGGCGCAACTTCAAGCGCACCCTGCGACAGGGCGGTAATGGCCTGCGCGGCGGCGCGAATACCCGCGACGGTAGTGTAATAGGGTAGGTCGTGGGCCAGCGCGGCACGGCGCACGCGCCGGCTGTCGGTGAAAGCCTGGCCCGCCGATTCGGTGGTGACGAAGATGACCTGGACGTCGCCGTTGATCATGGCGTCGATGATGTGCGGCTGGCCCTCGAACACCTTGTTGACCACCTCGACCTCCAACCCGGCCCGTTCCAGATAGGCGCCGGTGCCACGCGACGCCTTGATCCGGAAGCCGGCCGCGCTCAGCATCCAGGCCAGGTCGATCATCGCCGGCTTGTCGCGGTCCTTGACCGAAAAGAACACCGCGCCGCTGCGGGGCAGGAAGTGGCCGGCGGCGATCTGCGCCTTGGCGAAGGCCTTGCCGAAGGCGGGCGCCATGCCCATCACCTCGCCGGTCGACTTCATCTCCGGCCCGAGAATGGTGTCGACCCCGGGGAAGCGGTTGAACGGGAACACCGATTCCTTGACCGCGATGTGCTTGCTGGTGATGCCGAGCCCGTTGGCCCGCAGCGCGTCGGCGAGGCCGAAATCGGCCAGTCTCTCGCCAGCCATCAGGCGGGCGGCGATCTTGGCGATCGGCACGCCGGTGGCCTTGGCGACGAAAGGGACGGTGCGGCTGGCGCGCGGGTTGACCTCGAGCACGAAGACCGTCTCGCCCTGGACCGCGAACTGGACGTTCATCAGGCCGACGACATCGAGCGCGCGGGCCATCGCCTTCGCCTGCTCGCCGATCTCGTCGACGATGGCATCGGTCAGGGAGTGCGGCGGCAGCGAGCAGGCGCTGTCGCCGGAGTGGATGCCGGCTTCCTCGACGTGCTGCATGATCCCGGCGATGTAGACGGCGCCGGTGCCGTCCGCGAGCGCGTCGCAGTCGACCTCGATGGCCTCGCGCAGGTAGCTGTCGATCAGCACCGGGTCGTCGCCCGACGCCTTCACCGCGGCCACCATGTAGCGGCGCAGGCCGGTCTCGTCGTAGACGATCTCCATCGCCCGCCCACCCAGGACGTAGGACGGCCGGATCACCACCGGGTAGCCGATCGACTCTGCGATCCGAACCGCGCCCTCGATGGTGGTGGCGGTGCCGTTGGCCGGCTGCCGGAGGCCGAGCCTCTGGATCAGCGCCTGGAAACGCTCCCGGTCCTCGGCGAGGTCGATCGCGTCGGGCGTGGTGCCGAGGATGGGTATCCCGGCGGCCTCCAGGGTGCGGGCGAGGTTGAGCGGGGTCTGGCCGCCGAACTGGACGATCACGCCCAGGATCTCGCCCTGCTGGGCCTCGCGGGCCAGGATCTCCAGCACGTCCTCGCCGGTCAGCGGCTCGAAATACAGACGGTCGGCGGTGTCGTAGTCGGTCGACACCGTCTCCGGGTTGCAGTTGATCATGATGGTCTCGAAGCCGGCGGCATGCAGCGCGTAAACGGCATGGACGCAGCAATAGTCGAACTCGATCCCCTGGCCGATGCGGTTCGGGCCGCCGCCGAGGATCACCACCTTGCGGGCGCCGGTCGGGTCGGCCTCGCATTCGGCCGTCGCCAGGCCGTCGCCCTCATATGTCGAGTACATATAGGGCGTGTCGGAGGGGAATTCGGCCGCGCAGGTGTCGATTCGCTTGAACACGGGGCGCACGCCGAGCGCGCGGCGGCGGGACGCGACCTCGCCGGCGTCGACGCCGGAGAGCGTCGCCAGCCGGGCGTCGGAGAAGCCGGCGCGCTTCAGCCGCTGCAGCGCCTGGGCATCCATCGGCAGGCCATGGTCGCGGACCTCGTCCTCCAGCCGGACCAGCCCGCGCAGCTGCTCCAGGAACCAGGGGTCGATCCGGGTCGCCTGGTGGACCTCGTCGATCGAAAGCCCGATGCGGAACGCCTGGGCGACGATGCGCAGGCGGTCGGGCACCGGGCGGCCGAGGGCGGCGCGCACCGCGTCGCGTTCGGGCCAGCCCTCGATGTCGATCTCGTCCAGGCCGGTCAATCCGGTCTCCAGCGAGCGCAGGGCTTTCTGCAGCGCCTCCTGGAACGAGCGTCCGACCGCCATCGCCTCGCCCACCGACTTCATCGAGGTGGTGAGCGTGGTGTCGGCGTCGGGGAACTTCTCGAAGGTGAAGCGCGGCACCTTGACCACCACGTAGTCGATGGTCGGCTCGAAGGAGGCGGGGGTGATGCGGGTGATGTCGTTCTTCAGTTCGTCCAGCGTGTAGCCGACGGCGAGCTTGGCTGCGATCTTGGCGATCGGGAAGCCGGTCGCCTTCGAGGCCAGCGCGGAGGAGCGGCTGACCCGGGGGTTCATCTCGATGACGACGAGCCGACCATCCTTCGGGTTGACGGCGAACTGGACGTTGGAGCCGCCGGTCTCGACCCCGATCTCGCGCAGCACCGCGATCGAGGCGTCGCGCATCACCTGGTATTCCTTGTCGGTGAGGGTCAGCGCCGGGGCGACGGTGATGCTGTCGCCGGTGTGCACGCCCATCGGGTCGACATTCTCGATCGCGCAGATGATGATCGCGTTGTCCGCCCGGTCGCGGACCACCTCCATCTCGAACTCCTTCCAGCCGAGCACCGATTCCTCGATCAGCACGGTGTGGACGGGGGAGGCGCGCAGGCCGGCGACGACGATCCGCTCGAACTCCTCGCGGTTGTAGGCGATGCCGCCGCCCATGCCGCCCAGCGTGAAGGAGGGCCGGATGATTGCCGGCAGCCCGGTGTAGTCGATGACCTCCAGCGCCTCGCTGTAGCTCTTGACCATCCGGCTGCGCGGGGAGGCGAGCCCGATCCGGTCCATGGCCTCGCGGAACAGCTGGCGATCCTCGGCCTTGGCGATGGCGTCGCGGTTGGCGCCGATCAGCTGCACGCCGTATTTCTCCAGCGTGCCGTCGTCGGCAAGCGCCAGCGCAGTGTTCAGCGCGGTCTGGCCGCCCATGGTCGGCAGCAGCGCATCCGGCCGCTCGCGCGCGATGATCTTGGCCACGATGTCGGGCTGGATCGGCTCGACATAGGTCGCGTCGGCTAGGTCCGGATCGGTCATGATTGTCGCAGGGTTGGAGTTCACCAGGACCACCCGGTAGCCCTCCTCGCGCAGCGCCTTGCAGGCCTGGGTGCCGGAATAGTCGAACTCGCACGCCTGTCCGATGACGATCGGCCCGGCGCCGATGATCATGATCGATTGGATGTCGGTCCGTTTCGGCATGGGGCTGGCTTCGGCTCCAGGGTCATCGACGATGGCGGGAGGGCGAGAGGCCGCGGTGATACAGCGTCGCCCAGGCAGATGCCAGCGTTTTGGCGTCGCAAGGGGGCCTTGCAGGCCCACGATCTTCAGGGGCATTGAATGTTAGCAAGGGGTTACGGTATCTAAGCGCTGGACCGCCCGCGCCGCGGGCAATCCAGATCAACCACTTGCACCAAGGGTGGCGACGCCTGGGGCGTCGAACAGCCTGGAAGGCGCTGCGCGATGACACGGCCGCTGTCGCTCAGGCTCCTCGGCAGCTTTGCCGTGATCTGGCCGGCGGGGATTGTCCTGCCGACGCGCAAGGCCGGCGCCCTGCTCGCCTACCTGGCGATGCCGGCCGGGCAGCCGAGGCCGCGCGGCGAGCTGGCGACCCTGCTCTGGGGCAGCCGCGACGACCGCCAGGCTCGACACAGCCTGAACCAGGCGGTCTCGAGCCTGCGCAAGCTGCTCTCGCCGCACCTGCCCGGGCTGCTGCAGTTCGATCTGCAGACGGTCGCGCTCAACCCCGGGCTGGTCGACACCGACGTCGCCCGGCTGGAGGCGGCGCTGGCCAACGGGGCGCACGGCCAGGTGGCCGAGATCTATGGCGGTGAACTGCTGCAGGGCCTGGACATCCG
>JBHJOG010000301.1:0-2458 GCA_050329975.1 Alphaproteobacteria bacterium
ACAAGGGTTCAGCGGCCGAAGATCAGCTCGGGCACGAACAGCACGATGCCCGGGACGAAGACGAGCAGCAGCGTCACCAGCACCACCGCGCCGAACAGCGGCAGCGACTCGCGGGTATACGCCCCGATCGGGCATTTCATGATCGAGCAGACGGCGTACATGGCAGCCCCCACCGGCGGGGTGAAATTGCCGATGGTGGCGGCGATGATGAAGACGATGCCGAAATGCACCGGGTCGCCGTCGAGCTGGCGCACCACCGGCAGGAAGATCGAGGTCAGCATGATGATCAGCACGGTGGCGTCGATGAAGAAGCCGAGGACGACAGTGACCAGCGCGATCAGCACCAATACACCGGACAGGCTGTCGGTGGCGCCTGTGATCCAGCCGGCAATCACTTCCGGCACCCGCTCGAGCACGATGCCGTAGCTGAAGATCGCCGACAGTGCGATCAGGAACATCACCGAGCCGACGTCGGCGAGGCTGCCCTCCAGCGCCTCGACGAAGCTCTTCCGTCGCAGCCGGCGATAGATCGCGACCCCGATGAAGATGGCGTACACGACGGCGAAGGCGCCGATCTCCGACGGGGTGAATACGCCGGCGCGCAGGCCAAGCACCAGGAACACCGGAAACAGCAGCGCCCAGATGCCGCCGCGGAACGCGTGCAGGACCTCGCGCAGCGTCGGCCTGGACTGCCGCTCGGCCCCGTAGCCGCGCCGATGGGCGGTGATCCAGACGGCGCTGCCGAGGCTGAGCCAGAGCAGCATGGCGGGCACGATACCGGCCGCGAACAGCTGCCCGATCGAAACCTGCCCGATCGTGCCGTAGAGGATCATGCCGATGCCGGGCGGGATGATCGGGGTCAGGATCGCGCCATAGGACAGCACTCCTGCGGCGAAGCCCCGGGTCATGCCGCGCTTCACCAGGTCCTCGCCCAGCATCCGCGACTGCATCGCCGCGTCGCCGATCGCCGATCCGGAGACGCCGCCCATCAGCGCCGAAAGCGCGATCGAGACCTGCGCAAGCCCGCCTTTGAGCCGGCCGGTGAGCACCGAGGCGAGTTCGAGCAGCCGCTCGGTGATCCCGGACTTGTTGAGGAAGTTGCCGGCGAGGATGAACAGCGGCACGGCAAGCAGCGCGAAGTTCTGGGTCTGGGAGACGGTGACCTGGACCGGGATGGTGAACGGCAGTTCGGGGTGCTGGATGAAGAACAGCGCGCCGGAGATGCCGATGGCGAACGCGACAGGCATCCCCATCAGCAGCAGCACCAGGAATGCGATCGCGACGATCAGCATCGGGTCATGTCCGGTCTGGCCCAGAGGCGCTGCGGTCCGCGCGCAATGCGTCGCGGAACTTCAGCCCGGTGGTGACCAGAAGCAGGACCGCGCCGACCGGCAGGCTCATGGTGACCCAGGAATAGCTGATGCCGGGAATGCCCTGGAAGCTGCGCGCCCGACTGACCCAGGCGAGCTCGAGCCCGGCGACCACGACATAGGCCAGGAAGGCAGCGATGATCAGGTAGTTGACGTAGAGGAGTCCCCGCTGCAGCCGATGCGGCAGCCGCGCGGCGACCAGGTCGATCGACATCAGGCCGCCGCGGCGCCAGGCGATATCGGCGCACAGGAAGGCAGCCCAGGCGAAGAAGCAGGTGGCGAGGTCGATCGTCCAGTTCTGCGGCTGGCGCAGCAGGCGCGCCACCCCGCCGGTGAAGATCAGACCCGCCATCAGCAGCAGGAAGCTGCCGGCGAGAACGGTCTCGATCCTCAGCAGCAGCGCATAGGCGGCGCGCACCCGCAATCTCCCGGCGCTACCATGTTCCTGCCAGCCGTCACCTGATGCCCTCCCCGACGCGACAAGGACAGAAGCTCCTGGGTCGGCGCAAGGCGCTTGGAGACGGGACTACTGGCCCATCTCGCCCTGGACCTGCTGCATGGCGTCGACAAGCCCGAGGGCCTCATAGGCGGCCATGCCGGCGGCGCGGAAGGCGTCCATGTCCACATCGTCGATCACGGTCATGCCGCGCTCGACCAGGGTCGCCTTGGCCTGGTCCACCGCTTGCTGCACCGCCTCCGAAGTCTCCTGGCCCGCGTGCCGGCATTCTTCGACCAAGGCTGCCTGGTAGTCCTCCGGCAGTCCGTCGAACCAGTCCGCGCTCACGATCTGGAAGTTGACCAGCAGGATGTGGCCGGTCTCCACCGCGTAATCGAGCACCTCGTTCAGATTGGCAGCGGTGATGTTGGGATAGACCAGTTCGGCGCCGTCGACAGCGCCCTGCTGCAGGCCGGAATAGATGTCGCCGAAGTTCATAGCCACCGGCGTGGCGCCCAGCGCACGGATCGATTCCTGCCAGATCGGCGCCGGCGGCGTGCGGATGCGCAGGCCGTCCAGGTCCTCGGGGGTGCGCACTTCCTCGTTGGTGAAGAAATGGCGCTGGCCCTGCACCCAGTCGAAACAGACGACC
>JBHJOG010000302.1:0-28545 GCA_050329975.1 Alphaproteobacteria bacterium
TTGCAGTGGGTGAGCACATTGACCGGCCCCTCGCTGCCGCGCGCCGCCTTGTCCTTGGCGATGCGCTGGATCAGCGGCAGCCCGTGGTCACCGATCGCGCTGTTCATCGCCACGTCCTCGTCGCAGAGCTCCGCCGCCCGGCGATACGCTGCGGCGACACGGCGCTCCGGCGGTGTGTTGGCGAGCACGGCGCTCAGGTCGTCAAGCGCCCAGCGCAGATTGACTGCGGTCGGCCGGGTAGCCAGCAGCCGGGCATGGGCTGCGGCGAGCGCCGAATCCGACGGGTCGGCACGCATGGCGAGCGCCAGCCCGTAGGCAGCGGTGGCGCCGATCAGGGGCGCGCCGCGTACCAGCATGGTGCCGATCGCCTCGGCCGCGTCCTCGAGGCTGGACAACGTCACGGTGACGAGCGCGTGCGGCAGACGTGTCTGGTCGATGATGTCCACGGACCAGCCGTCGGCATTCACCCAGATCGTGCGATAGGCCGTGCCGTCAATCTTCATCCGAGGCCGTCGTTCCTTGTCTCGTTCCTTTTCGATTTTCCGAGCGCCGGGCCGAGTCCGCCCAGGTGCGTCGCGATTTCACCCTGCCGGGATTCCTGGGGTGCGGCAACCGCGATATCTGGAACATAACAAAAACCTCTGTTGACGGAACGGGACAAGAAAATTAGAACTTAACACGAACATGAGCATGCCGGACAAAGAGGAGCATGTCGGACAAAGAGGATAGGCTGGCCCGCCTGCGCCAGCACATCGCCCGTCTCGAAGGCGGCGAGGCCGGCCGGCGAATCGCGATCGCTCCTGCTCCGCCTGCCAGCGACGCGGCAACCGGTGCGGCTAGGGACATGGGGCGCGGTACCGGCCCGGCCAGCGCGCTCGGCGTGGTGACCCTGGGCGTGGCTGAGATCGACCGCCGGCTGCCCGGCCGCGGGCTGCAGCCCGGCAGGCTGCACGAGGTGGCCGGCGCTGTCGAAGGGGCCGGCACCGGCTTCGTGGTGCACCTGCTGCGCCGGCTGCTGGACCTGGACCGGGGCGAAGGCGGCGGCCGACCGGTGCTGTGGTGCGCGCCCCAGGCTTCGCTTTACGCGCCGGGGCTGGCCGGCCGCGGACTGGACATGGACCGGTTTGTCATGGTGGTGGCCCCGCGGCGGGAGGACCGGCTCTGGGCGATGGAGGAGAGCCTGCGCTGCCCCGGCGTGCTGGCCGTGGTGGGCGAGCTGCAGGGTCGCGAGAGCGTCGACCTGACTGCCAGCCGCCGGCTGCAGCTTGCCGCCGGCCAGGGCGGCGCGATGGCCCTGCTGCTGCGCCCGCCGCCTGGCGCGGCGGCCGGTGGCGGGGCCATCGACGAGGACGAGACAGGAGCTGAGGACGGGGCCGGTCCTGCGCTCGGGGCCAGCACGGCGGTGACCCGCTGGCTCGTCCGCGCCCTGCCCTCGGCCGCGGCGGATGCCGCCAGCCAGAACCTGGGGCAGGACATGGGGCAGGACATGGGGAGGGCATCCCGCTGGCAGCTTGCTCTCACCCGCAGCCGCACCGGCGCGCGCCATCGCTGGACCGTGGAGGTTGATCATGCGACGGGTAATCTCGCTCTGGCTGCCCCGCTTCGCGACCGATCTGGCGTACGCACGGCCGTCGCCTGAGCGGAGTGGCGGCGCCCTTCCCCTCATCCTGGTCGCCGCGGAGGGCAACCGGCGGCTGGTGCATGCGGCGAATGCGGCGGCGCAGGCCGAGGGAATCGTGCCGGGAATGAGCCTGAGCGACGCCCGGGCGGTGCAGCCGGAACTCCATGTGCTGGACGCCGACCCGGTCGGCGAAGCCCGCACCCGGGCGCGGCTTGCCGCCTGGTGCAGCCGGTTCACCCCGCTGGCCGCCGACGGCGGGGCGGAGGCCGGCGGCGCGGCCGGCTTGTGGCTCGACGTCACCGGCTGCGCCCACCTGTTCGGCGGCGAGGCGCAGTTGCTCGAGTGCGTGCGCGACGCCGTCGCAGGCCTCGGCTTCACCGACGTCCGCGCCGCGCTGGCCGCCACCCCGGGTACGGCCTGGGCGCTCGCCCGCTACGCCGACCCCGCGTCGCGCCTGCTCGCCCCAGATGCCGATCCGGCTCCTGCGCTTGCCCCGCTGCCGATCGCCGCCCTCCGCGTCGAACCCGACCAGGAGGCCGACCTAGCCCGGCTCGGGCTGCGGCAGATCGGCGCGCTGATGGCAACCCCGCGAGCCGCCCTCGCCCACCGTTTCAGCGCCGGCCTGCTGCGCCGGCTCGACCAGGCGCTCGGCCGCCTGCCCGAGCCGATCTCGCCGGTGCTGCCCACCGCCGCCTACAGCGTGCGGCTGGGGCTGGCCGAGCCGATCGGCCATTCCCAGGCCATCGCGGCCGGGCTCGACCAACTGCTCGCCACCCTCCGGCGGCGGCTGGAGCGGGAAGGGCTCGGCGCCCGCCAGCTGCTGTTCCAGGCCTATGGCGCCGACGGCACGGTCTCCGCGATCCGGGTTGGCGCCGGCCGGCCGGTGCGCGACCCCGCCCACTGGATGCGGCTGTTTCGCGACCGGCTGGAGCGGATCGACCCCGGCTTCGGGCTCGACGCGCTGCGCCTCACCGCGCTGGTGGTCGAGCCGTTCGAGGTTCGGCAGGGCGGTTTCACGGCCGATGGCGGCGTGTTCGCAACGGCGCGGAACGGCTTCGACCCGGGGGTCGAGGCGCTGCTCGACCGGCTGACCAACCGGCTCGGTGGCCGCCATGTGTTCCGCCTTGCGCCCCGCGAGAGCCATTGGCCGGAGCGCGCGGTGGCCCGCAAGCCGGTGCTTGCCGCCTCGAGGCCGGGACAATGGCCCACCGCCCAGGCGTTCCGCGCCTCCCGGCCGCTCCGGCTGCTGCGCCGGCCCGATCCGGTGACGGCTATCGCCGCCAGCCCGGCTGCCGCGCCGCTGCGCTTCACCTGGCGGCGGCAAAGCCTGGACGTGCGGCGCGCCGAGGGACCGGAGCGGATCGTGCCGGAATGGTGGCGGGCGCTGGAGGCGGAGGAACAGGGCGCGGTCCGCGACTACTACCGAATCGAAACCGCTGACGGTCGCCGCTTCTGGCTCGCCCGCGCGCCCTCGCCCACCACCCCCGAGACCCGCTGGTATGTCCACGGCATTTTTGACTAGAGAATCAAAGCTCTATCGCATTTGGTTAATGTGCAGTCTATTCCGGCACGTGCCATGACCGGCTACGCCGAGCTGCAGGTCACCACCAATTTCAGCTTCCTGCAGGGAGCCTCCCATCCGCAGGAGCTTGTCGCCCAGGCGGCGGCACTGGGGCTTACGGCGATCGCGGTGACCGACCGCAACAGCCTGGCCGGCGCAGTACGGATGTACCAGGCGGCTCAAGCGCTTGGGCTTCGGCTGGTGGTCGGCGCCCGGCTGGATTTCACCACCGGCGAGAGTGTCCTGGTCTATCCGACGGACCGGGCCGCCTATGGCCGGCTGTCGCAGCTGCTCACCCTGGGCCGCCGCCGGGCGCCGAAAGGCGAATCTTACCTGGCGCCCGACGACCTGATCGCCGCCGGCGAAGGGCTGCTTGTCGCCCTGCTGCCGCCGCCGGCAATCGACGACGCCTGCCGGACTCATGCCCGCGCGCTGGCCGACGCGTTCGGCGACCGCTGCTATCTCGTCGCCCACGCCCACCTCACCGGCCGCGACGCCGGCCGGCTGGCGGCGGTCGCCGCCCTGGGCCGGGCGCTCGGCATTCCGCTGCTCGCCACCAACGACGTCCGCTACCACCATCCCGGGCGTAAGAAGCTGGCGGACGCGCTGACCTGCATCCGCGAGAAATGCACCATCGACGATGCCGGCTGGCGGCTGGAAGCCAATGCCGAACGCCACCTGAAGGCGGTCGAGGAGATGGCGGCGCTGTTCAAGGATTACCCGCAAGCCATTGCTAAAACGAGGGAAATTGTCGAGCGCTGCCGGTTTGGCCTGGACGAGCTGCGCTACGATTACCCGCAGGAGGTACTGGCCGGCTACGCGACGGCGCAGGAGGCGCTGGAGGCGCTGACCGCGACCGGCGCCGCCTGGCGGTTCCCGCGCGGGGTGCCGGACAAGGTTCGGCAGCAGCTCGACCACGAGCTCGCTCTGATCGGCCAGCTCGGCTATGCGGCCTATTTCCTCACCGTCTACGACATCGTCCGCTTCGCCCGCGAGCAGGAAATCCTGTGCCAGGGCCGCGGCTCGGCGGCGAATTCGGCGGTCTGCTACTGCCTGGGCATCACCGCCGTCGACCCGACCGCGGTCGACCTGCTGTTCGAGCGCTTTATCTCGGCCGCCCGCAACGAGCCGCCCGACATCGACGTCGACTTCGAGCATGAGCGGCGCGAGGAGGTGATCCAGTACATCTACGGGAAATACGGCCGCCACCGTGCCGGGCTTACCGCGACCGTCATCAGCTACCGCGCCCGTAGCGCGGTGCGCGAGATCGGCAAGGCGATGGGCCTGAGCGAGGACGCGGTCTCGGCGCTCGCCGGCCAGATCTGGGGCTGGAGCTCCGACGGCGTCGACGAGGACCGGGTGCGCGAGGCCGGCCTCGACCCGTCGGCGCCACGGGTGACTCTGACCCTGGAGTTGACCGGCCAGCTGATCGGCTTCCCGCGCCACCTGTCCCAGCATGTCGGCGGCTTCGTCATCGCGCGCGAGCGGCTGGACGACATCGTCCCGATCGAGAACGCGGCGATGGAGGACCGCACCGTCATCGAGTGGGACAAGGACGACATCGACGCACTTGGCATCCTCAAGGTCGACGTGCTGGCGCTCGGCATGCTGACCTGCCTGCGCAAGGGCTTCGACCTGCTGCACCACCACTACGGGGTGGCGATCCCCGACATCGCAAGCGTGCCGACCGAGGACCCCAAGGTCTACGACATGCTGTGCGAAGGCGACAGCATAGGCGTGTTCCAGGTCGAGAGCCGGGCGCAGATGAACTTTCTGCCGCGGATGAGGCCCAGGACCTTCTACGACCTGGTGATCGAGGTCGCGATCATCCGCCCCGGCCCGATCCAGGGCGACATGGTCCACCCCTATCTGCGCCGGCGCAGGGGCGAGGAGACCGTGACCTATCCCTCGCCCGAGCTGGAGGCGGTCCTGGGCAAGACGCTCGGCGTGCCGCTGTTCCAGGAGCAGGCGATGAAGATCGCCATCGTCGGCGCCGGCTTCACCCCCGAGGAGGCGGACCAGCTTAGGCGGGCGATGGCCACCTTCCGCAAGACCGGCACCATCCATCATTTCCGCGAGAAGATGATCGAAGGCATGATCGCCAACGGCTACGACCCCGCGTTCAGCGAGCGCTGCTTCCGCCAGATCGAGGGCTTCGGGGAGTACGGCTTCCCGGAGAGCCATGCGGCCAGCTTCGCCCTGTTGGCCTATGTTTCCTCCTGGCTGAAATACTACTACCCGGCCGCCTTCGCCTGCGCGCTGCTCAACAGCCAGCCGATGGGCTTCTACGCCCCGGCCCAGATCGTCCGCGACGCAGCCAATCATGGGGTCGAGGTGCTGCCGGCCGACGTCAACGCCTCGTTCTGGGACTACACCCTGGAGCCGGGCGCCAAGGGCGACTGGGCGCTGCGGATCGGGCTGCGCCAGCTCAAGGGCCTGCGCCAGGACGAGGCGGAGCGGCTGGTGACCTTGCGCGACAACGGCTATCCGGACCCGATGGCGCTGTGGCGGCGCGCCGGACTGCAGCCGCGCAGCCTGGCGATCCTGGCGCGCGCCGACAGCTTCGGCTCGATGGGGCTCGGTCGGCGGCAGGCGCTGTGGGCAGTGCGCGGCCTCGACCAGGGCAAGGAGGCGCCGCTGCCGCTGTTCGCCCATGCGCAGGAGCCGGAGCGCGGCCCCGACCCGCCGGTGCAGCTGCCGCCGATGCCGCTGGGCGAGGAGATTGTGGAGGACTACGTGGCGGCGAGGCTGTCGCTGCGCGAGCATCCGCTGGCCCTGCTGCGCGGTGAGATGGCGGCGGCCGGCGTCACGCCGAACGCAGACCTGCTGCGGATGGACGACGGCCGGCCGGTCACCGTCGCCGGAATCGTGCTGGTGCGCCAGCGGCCGGGCACGGCCAGCGGCGTCATCTTCATCACCATCGAGGACGAGACAGGCTGGTCGAACATCGTCGTATGGCCGGACAGCTTCACCCGCTTCCGCAAGGCGGTGATGCGCGGCCGGCTGCTGCTGATCCGCGGCCGGCTGCAGCGCGAAGGCAGCGTGATCCACGTCATCGCCGCCCGGATCGAGGACCGATCCGACGCGCTCGACCGGCTCTCCGGCCTCGACGGCCCGGTGCCGACCCCGATCGACCGCGCGGACGCGGTCAGCCGACCCCACAGCGGGCGCAGGCAGCCGGGCACCCACCGCCACCCCCGCAACCAGACCCGTTCGCTATTCCCGTCGCGGGATTTTCACTGAGCCGGCGAGGCCGATCGAACCGACGGGGCGTCCGTCTCGGCAGGGGGATCGGTAAGTGCTGCGTGACCGGTGATCGTGATGGCGATGGCGCCTGCCGCGAGCCCTGTCAACCAGCGCAGCCGGGTGTTCCTCCGGATCATGACTCCTCCGTGCCGCCTGCGCCGGATACGGCGATGCGGCAGCGCTGCCGCATCGCGTGGTGTCGACGCCGTTCAACGTTATTTGCGAATCATTCGCATTGCAAATGAGAACTTGTCGCGATAGCAATTGACCCATGATCACGTTGATTCCTTCGGTCCTCGACCCGGCCACGATCGACGCGGCACGCGCCGCCCTGGGCGGCTTGCCGAACGGGCGGGACATGCCCTGCCTGCAGGCCAGGATTGTCGCGCGGCTGCTGGCGAACCGCGCCTTCCTGCGCGCAGCCCTGCCGAAGCGGATCGTGCGACTGGAGTTCAACCGCTACGAGCCTGGCATGGGCTGCGGCCCGCATGTCGACGAGCCGATCATCGCCGGCTGCCGTACCGACCTGTCGTTCACCCTGTTCCTGACCGACCCCACCGACTACGAGCGCGGCGACCTGATCGTCGAGACCGGGGCCGGCTGGGAGATGCGCAAGCACGCGGCCGGCGACCTGGTGCTCTACCCCAGCCGCTACGTCCACTCGGTGGCGCCGGTGACCCGCGGCACCCGGCTCGCCGCCACCGGCTGGATCGAAAGCCTGACCCCGAGCGCCGAGCGTCGCGAGATCCTCGGCGATCTCGACGCCGCACTCGCGCTCATCGACGCCAGCGGCTGCATCCTCGATGCCCGCCTGCGGGTGCAGAATGCGCGTGCGAACCTGGTGCGGCTGTGGATCAGCGGCGGCGAATGAGGCTGTCGCAGGCCCCTACTCGCACATTGGCTCCCCCACATCGAGGACGAACTGGCGCGGCCCCACCCAGCCGGGCTCGGGGTCGAAGGCGGGATCGCTGGCGATGCGGACCTCGAGCCAGCACAAGCCCGCGTGCACCTCGTACAGGTCGGGGGCGACACGGCGGATCATCTCGATCGGCTCATACCGCAACGACGACAGCACGGCGTCGCTGTTCAGGATCGCCTCGAACTCCCGCACCCGCTGGTACTCCGGAGGCAGCGCCGCCTCGGCCGGCAGTGCCGCCTGCAGCCCCATCAGCGCGACGATGGGCAGCGCAGCAAGCCGGTGCCGCCGCGGACGGCTTATTGTCATCGGGCATCCTCCCATTCCTTCACACCCGGTCATTCCATACCATGCAATCGCGGCACATCTATGGTCGCGGACCGAGATCAAGGTGCAGGACCGGCAACATCCGCCCGGCAACTGAGCCGGATTCCTCTTCCCCGACCTGGACCGCGCCCATCAACCGGTAGAAACCGACCGCATTCGGATCGCTGACGATCCTGAGCCGACGGCAGCCACGGGCGCGCGCCTCGATGCACAGGTCCTCGAACAGCGCCATCCCGATGCCCCGGCGCAGCTGGCCCGGCGCGACGAACATGAGCCCGAGTTCCATCGCATTCTCATCGAGGGCGATGAGGGCACCGACTGCCAGCGGCCCGCCTTCTCCTGCTTCGGCAACCAAGACGAGGTTCTCGCGGATGTAGGCCGGCGTGACGGTGAGCTCGGACTCGAATTGCGCGCGCAGGGCCTGCGGGTAACCCCAGATCGCCTTGGAAGCGCGGGCCAGCCTCGTGAGCAAAGCGCTCTCTTCTTCGCGCGCGCGCCGGAACCGGAGCTCTTCGCGCGCGCGCCGGAACCGGAGCGCGGTCACTTCACCCCCGCCAGTAGCGCCCGTAGTCCTGGACCAGAAGGTAGAGCGGCGGCTCGTCCTCCTCGATCGCAGGGAAGCGACCGACCGGGGTGTGGAAGCGGTTGTCGGCGTGGTCGTCGTTGACCACCGAGACCTCGCCGAACAGCACGTCGCCTTCCGGCGCGGTCAGCGCGTGGTAGCAGCCGGGGACCAAAGTGACGCTCTCGCCAGGGCGCAACCGCACTTCGGCACCCGCAGGCAAGGTGTGCACGACGCCGTCCAAGCTGACGGTTACCGGTGTGTCGGCGAAGCTGCCGTCGTCGGCGGAATTGTGCAGCGTCACCGCCAGCGGCGCCTCGCCGCGGTTTATGATGTCCTCGACCTTCACGAAGTGGTGGTGGTGCGGACAGGCTTGGCCCTGACGCATCATCGCCACCTTCTCGCAATAGGTCTTGCCGGTGCCGGTGCGCGCGTTGTCGGGGCTGCCGTTGCGCAAGGTGAACAGCGAGAGCCCGCACTGGTCGAAGTCGCCGGTGCCGAAATCGGTGATATCCCAGCCGAGCTGGTTGTCGACGATCTCGGCCGCTTCGGCGCCCTTCGCCTGCCAGTCCGCCGGCGACCAGGTGGCGAACGGCGGCAGGTGGAAGCGGTTCTCGCGCAGGAACGCTTCGGTGTTGCGCAGGATTGTGTTGATCTCGGAGCGTCGCATCTGTTCTCTCCCCGGCACCCGCGTCAGGGTGCTCTGCGATTGTCTCCCAAGGCTACCACGCCGTCAGAGGAAGTGAAGCTGCGCCTTGCCCTAGCGGGACAACTCGCCCAGAGTCAACTCATGGAGCCAGCGCACCAGGACACCCACATGAGCCGCCTCCAGATGGGCCGCGACGACTCCGTGCCGATTCGTGGCCGCCCTGGGGCATTCAACAACGCCGCCCGCCGCACCCACCGGCTGGTCGGCCGTGATGGGCCGGCCTGATGCCACCGGCAAGGACCCCAGGAATGAGCGATTCGCGACTGCCGCCGGCGGCCGTTCACGCCGGCGCGGTGCCTCAACACCGAGGCGCCGACTATCCGCCGCCCCATGACGAGCCCTGCCGGGGGCGCGCGCGCGCAATGCTGGGCGACCTGTTCGCGATCACCGATTTCGGTGTCAACCTGCTGACCCTGCCGCCGGGCGGCTGGTCGTCGCAGCGCCATTGGCACAGCCGCGAGGACGAGTTCGTCTATGTGCTGGAAGGCACGCCGACATTGGTCACGGACAGGGGTGAGACGCCCCTCCTGCCCGGCATGTGCGCCGGGTTTCCGGCCGGCGTGGCCGACGGCCACCACATCGTCAATCGTAGCGACCGGCCGGTGCTGCTGCTGGAGGTTGGCAGCCGCAAGCATGACGATTTCGTCGATTATCCGGATATCGACCTGAAATGGGACGCCACCACCGGCAGGTGGAAGCGCAAATCCGGCGAGCCGATCTGAGCGCTACTGTGCGGCCAGCTCCGGCTCTCGCCCGACGCTGAAGACGGGGGCGACCTTGCGAAGATCGTCGAGGGGGATGTGGCAGGCAATGTCGTGGCCCTCCGCCGGACTGACCACCGGTGGCGGCTGCTCGTCGCAGATCGGTCCGAGCTTGCGCGGACAGCGGCTCGCGAACGGGCATCCCGTAGGCGGGTCCAGCGGGCTCGGCAACGCGCCCTCCAGGATGATCCGGCGCTTGTCGACCCCGGTATCGGCCACCGGAGCGGCGGCGAGCAGCGCTTCGGTATAGGGGTGATAGGGCGGCTCGAAGATCGCCTGCGCCGGCCCCTGCTCCATGATCTGGCCGAGATACATCACCACCACCCGGTCGGCGAGATAGCGGACCACCCCGAGGTCATGGCTTATGAAAATCAGCGTCGTGCGGTTGCGCCGCTGCAGGTCGAGCAGCAGGCCGGTGACAGCGGCGGCGACCGACACATCCAGCGCCGAAACCGGCTCGTCGGCGATCACGGTCGTCGGCTCGCCAGCAAAGGCGCGCGCGATCCCGATCCGCTGCTTCTGGCCGCCGGAGAGCTGGCGCGGCCGACGACGGGCGAAGTCGCGCGGCAACTTGACCAGGTCGAGCAGGTCGAGCATTCGGTCGCGGACCTTGCCGGCGTCGCGCTCGATGTCGAACTTGCGGATCACCCGGGAGATCTGGGCGCCGATCGTCTGGCTCGGGTTGAGGGTGTCGAACGGGTTCTGGAAGATCATCTGCAGCGCGCTGATCTGGCGCGGCGTGCGGCGCTGCACGCCGGTCATCGCGACATCGTCGCCCATGAACATCAGCTTGCCGTCAGTTGCGGTCTCCAGGCCGGTCAGCACCTTGGCGAAGGTGGATTTGCCGCAGCCGGATTCGCCTACGATGGCTACCGTCTCGCCCTCACGGGCGGTGAAGCTGATGGACTCGTTGGCCTTGATGGTGCGGACGACGCCACCGCCGACAACCGCCGCCAGCCCGCCCGCGGTCACTTGGTAGTGCTTGCTCAGGTCCTGGACCTCGAGCACGGCCTCACCGGGCACGGTCGCCTCGAAGCGCGCCCCGGCGGCCGGTGGGGCATCCCAGTCGATCTCGTTCCAGCGCAGGCAGCGCGTCTGATGGCCAACGTCTGCCGACTCCATGGGGACCGGCTGGGCGTCACAGCGACCGGCCTGGAAGTGATCGCACCGCGGCCCGAAGTTGCACCCCGGCGGCCGCTGGTGCGGTAGCGGCAGGTTGCCGCGGATCGGGGTCAGGGGCCGGTCGAAGCGGCTGGCGCTGGGCAGCGCAATGCAACAGAACAGCCCGCGCGTATAGGGATGCCGGCACTGATTGAATATGGCGTCGATCGTCCCGGTCTCGACCGCCTGGCCCGAGTACATGACGCAGAGCCGGTCGCAGGTCTCCCGGATCAGCCCGAGATTGTGCGAGATGTAGAGCATCCCGGTCCCGAAGCGCTCGCTGATTTCGGCGATCAGCGCCACGATCCCAGCCTCCACCGTCACGTCCAGCGCCGTCGTCGGCTCATCGAGCAGCAGCAGCGAGGGTTTCGACAGCAGCGCCATGGCGATCACCACCCGCTGCTGCTGTCCGCCGGACAGCTGGTGCGGATAGGCGCCCATCACCCGATCCGGGTCAGGCAGCCGCACCGCCGCCAGCATTTCCCGAGCGCGCTCGCGCGCCTCCGCTCGGCTTATGGCCTCATGAAATATCGGTACTTCAATAAGTTGCTCGCCGATTTTCATGGAAGGGTTAAGAGAAGCCATCGGCTCCTGGTAGACCATCGCGATCTCGGCGCCGCGCAACTGGCGCAACTCCTCGTCCGACATCCCCACCATGTCGCGGCCCTTGTAGCGGATGGTGCCGCCGACGATCCTGCCGGCCTTGCCGAGGTAGCGCATCACCGCCATGGCAACCGTCGACTTGCCGCAGCCGGACTCGCCGACCAGCCCCACCGCCTCCCCGGCCTCAAGCGTCAGGTTGAAGTCGATCACTGCCGGGATCTCGCCGGCGCGGGTGAAATAGGAGATCGACAGGTTCTCGATCTCCAGCAACGGCACGTTCGGCAGCGGTGGCGGCGCTCTGTCGGTCATGGCGGCCATCAGTCCTTCAGCGAGATCTCGCGCAGGCCGTCGGCCAGTAGGTTGAGCCCGAGTACGAGCGAGGAGATGGCGAGGCATGGGAACAGCGCCGTGTGCATGTTGCCCAGTGCACCGTTGTTGCGCGCGTCATTGACCATCCCGCCCCAGTCCGGATCCGGCGGCGGCAGGCCGAGCCCGAGGAAGCCGAGCACGCCGATGGTAATGGTCACGTATCCCAGGCGCAGGCAGGCGTCGACGATCAGGGGCCCGCGCGCGTTCGGCAGCAGTTCGACCAGCATGATGTACCAGGCGCTTTCGCCCCGGGTCTGCGCCGCAGCGATGTATTCGCGATTGCGAAGGTCCAGGGTCAGCCCACGCACGATGCGCATGATACCGGGGGCGCTGGCGAAGGTGACGGCGAGCACGATGTTGAGCCCGGTGGCCCCGATCACCGTGATGGTCACGATGTAGAGCACCAGCACGGGGAAGGCGAGGATCACATTGGCGACGAAGGAGAGCGCGGTGTCGGTCCAGCCGCGGTAGTAGCCGGCAGCGAGCCCGAGCAGGATGCCGACGACATAGGCACAGAAGGTCGCGATCGGGGCGTAGATCAGCACGGTGCGCGAACCGTGAAGGATCCGCGAGAGGATGTCGCGGCCGAGATGGTCGGTACCGAGCAGGAAACGCTCGGGCAGCGCATCCACCAGCCGCAGCGGCAGCGACAGGTCGTCCTCGTCCAGCTCCACCGGTGCTACGCTCTGCCCATAGGCGGCATAGGGGTCCTCCTCGACCTCCACCTCTTCCAGGGCGGCGGACCGGGCAGCATCGATATCGAAGCTCAGGGAGCCCGAGGTGATCCGGTCGTCGCCGGTGAATGCCTCGGCTTCCAGCCGGACCGTTCCACCCAACTCCTCCGGCACGGTAATCCGCAGCGCGTCGAGCTGGCGGCCCGGCACGACCCAGCGTCCGTCCTCCCGGCGCTCGCCGGCTGACAGCGCAGCGTCCTCCGGCACGCCCGCTACCACGACCGATACCTGCTGGTAGGCGGCGGGATTGAGCGGCGCCACGGCCAGCGGCTCCAGGTTGCGGGCGCTGATCGAGGCGTTCGGGGGATAGGGCGCGATCACGTCGGCCAGCAGCGCCATCAGGATCCAGAACAGGATCAAGCCGACGCCGACCATCCCCACCCTGCTCTCGCGGATCAGCGCGAGTTGACTGAGAAAGCCGCGCATCCGCGAGCGGCGGCCGGGGTAGGTGGTGCTGTCGACCTCTGTCGCCATCCCCTCGCCCTCAGCCGAACCGGATTCGCGGGTTCAGGAGCCCGTAGCCGATGTCGGAGATGGTCTGGGTCGCCACTGCGACCAGCACCGCCACCATTGTACAGGCCTGGATCACGTAGATGTCGTCGTTGGTCGCCGCCTCGAACAGCAGGTAGCCGAAGCCCTTGTAGGCGAATGCGACCTCCACCACGATCACGCCGGACAGCAGCCAGTTGAACTGGAGCATGATCACAGTGAACGGCGGAATCAGCGCGTTGCGCAGCGCGTGGCGCAGGATCACCCGCCGGTATGGCAGCCCCTTCAGCACGGCGGTGCGGATGTAGTTGGTGGTCATCACCTCGGCCATCGAGGCCCGCGTCATCCGCGCCACGTAACCGAAATCGTAGAGGATCAGCACGGTTGCGGGCAGGATCAGCTCGCGCAGGCTGATTCCGTCGGCGAGGTTGGTCGTGCCCGGCAGCAGGTTGTCCAGCGCCACGGCGAAGATCCCGATCAGGAACATCGAGCTGGCGAACTCGGGGATCGAGGTGGTGATGATCGAGGTGTAGGAGATGACCCGGTCCTGGCGGGAGCCCTCGCGCATGCCGGCCAGGACGCCCAGCAACAGCGACAGCGGGATGATGACCGCCATCGCCACCGCACCGAGCAGCGCGGTATTGCCCAGCCTCGGCCACAGCACCTCGTTCACCGAGCGCTTGAACTGGACGGACTCGCCGAAATCGCCGATGAGCGCATTGCCGAGCCACCGCAGGTAGCGCTCCCACAGCGGATCGTAATACCCGCGGGCCTCCAGCCAGAGTTCGCGCTGTTCCAGCGACGTGTATGGGCCGAGCACGTTGAGCGCGATGCTGTCGACCCGCGTTTCGAAGATCAGGAACAGCAGCACCGACACCACCAGCATGGTCAGCAGTGTCAGCGCGGTTCGCCGGGCGATCAGGCCGATCACGGGCCGGCCCGCATCGCCCAGCACAGGCACATCGGGGTGCGCACCGGCCCGCCTCGGCCTATGCGCTGCGCAGCCAGACCTTGTTGAACTGGTGGTAGAAGGTCGGGTGGCAGTAGCGGCCGGCAACCCGCTTGTTGGCCGCGGTGAACACGGCGCGCCACAGCGGCTGGGCGATCACCGCATCCTCCTGCAGGATGCGCTGCACGGCCTCCATCTGGCGCGAACGCTCGGCCGGGTCGATCAGCCCGTTGGCGACGTCGAGAGCGGCATCGAACTCAGGATTGGCGTAGCCGCTCTCGTTCCAGGACTCGCCGGAACGATAGCCGAGGTTGAGCACCTGCACGCCCAGCGCGCGGTGGGTCCAGGCGGTAAAGCCGAAGGGAGTCTTGTCCCAGACCTCCCAGTACTGGGAGTCCGGCATCACGTTGAGCTGCAGGTTGATGCCGGCCGGCACCAGCATCTCCTTGAACGCCTGCATGGTGTTCACTTCCCAGCTGGGCGCGTTGCGGACGTCGATGGTGATGTTGAGCCCGTCGGCGTGACCCGCTTCCTCCAGCAGCTTGCGCGCAAGCTCATAGTCCTGGCTGATTCGCGGCAGCGCGAAATACTCCGGATGGATCGGGCAGACGTGATGGTTCTCGGCCGGCGCGCCGCGGCCACGATAGCCGATCTCCAGCAGCCGGGCATTGTCCAGGCAGGCGACGATGGCTTGCCGCACCCGCCGGTCGGTGAACGGCTCCTCGGTGACCCGCATCCGTGCAACGCCGGTCTGCGCGGTGATCGCCTGCAGCACCTCGAGGTCCGCCTGGCCCTCGATGATATCGATTTCCTCGACGCCGATCTCGTAGACAGTGTCGACCTCGCCCGCCAGCAGCGCCTGCACCGTGGGCCCGGTGCCTTCGCCGAAATCGATGTAGGTGATCCCGTCGAGATAGACTTCCTCGCCCCAGTAGTCGGCCGGGTTGCGCTTGACCAGCCGGCAGATGCCGCCGACCGCGAACTCGGCGACCTCGAAGGGACCGGTGCCGATCGGGTTGGCCTCGAAGTCGCTGCCCATCTCGTCGAAGCTGCGATGGACGATCGCCGCCGGGTAGTTGTAGAGGTTCTCGGGAACCGCGAGGTCCGGCTTGTCCATGTGCAGGACGACCGTGTGGTCGTTGACGATTTCGATTCCGCTCTCCGACAGGCCCGAATACAGACCGGCGTTCGACGAGCCGGTCGCTGGGTCGATCCAGCGGCGGAAATTATGGGCGACGTCGTCGGCGATGAAATCGTCGCCGTTGTTCCACTTGACGCCCGGGCGCAGGTTGAGCTGCCAGGTCTTCAGGTCCTCGGACGGCTGCCAACTCTCCAGCAGATACGGATGGGTCGCGTTGTTCTGATCCGTCACGGTCAGGTATTCGAGGACGTGGCGGGCCTGGTTGGACTTTTCCGTCCAGTCGAACACGGCCGGGTCCTTCATCTCCTGGACGCGCATGCCGACCCGCAGCGCGCCGCCCATCTCGGGCGACTCCTGGGCGAGCGCCGCCGGAACCACGCCGCGCCCGGTCAACTCGCCCGCCATGGCATAGGCTGCGCCAGCCGACATGCCGAGCATCGTCGCGGTGCGCAGGAAGTCGCGCCGGTCGATCTCATCCTTGCGCAGTTTCTCCGCCATTTCGGGCAATGCGGGATGTGCGGTCTTCCACCATGTCGGGTCTGCCATTGCGCTCTCCTGTGTCGATGTCGGTTGGCGGTTCGGCCATCTGCAGATAACTGGCACTCTGCAAGGAATTGGCGCGACTCAACCTTGTTTGTCTTGGTGTTCCCGCAGTCTGTAAGCGACTTTCCAAATAAAGCCTCGATCCAGAGCCGATGAGCGGGTTCGTGTTGCTGAGTGATCAGCACCGTTTGGATCGCCCTATTATCAGGGTCTCATGCGGGCCTGTCAAACTTGCAAGGTGGGGAATGCAATTTCCCGGCCGCGTCGGCCGCCCTTGTCCCGGGCGCTGCTGCGCCGCGAGCCGGGAAACGCCGACGGCCTTCCGGCCCCAAAATACCGGTTTACAATCCAGCCGATTTGTTGCGAGGTCTTGGGCGATAACCGCCGCATGGCTGCGGCAACATCACAGACAAAAAGCGGGTTTCTTGGTGGGAGGGAGCACATGAGAACATCATTCAAGCTGCTTGTCGGAACAGCGCTGACGGCCGGTTCGCTGGCAGGCTTCGCCGGGTTCGCCATCGCAGAGAACTACATCGTCATCACCCACACCGCCGGGACCGACCCGTTCTGGCCGGTGGTGCAGCGCGGGGCGGAGGACGCGGCGGCCGCGGTCGGCGCCACCCTGGACTACCGACACCCCTCGGCCGGCGACCTCGTCGAGATGGGCCAGATCGTCCAGGCGGCAACGGCGCAGAACCCGGACGGCATCGTCGTCTCCATCCCCGACGCCGACATCCTCGGCGGCCCGATCCAGGCGGCGATCGCCGCCGGCATTCCGGTGGTTTCGATCAACTCGGGCGCGGACGTGGCGGATTCGCTCGGCGTGTTGATGCATGTCGGCCAGCCGGAATATGAAGCAGGCATGGCGGGCGGCGAGCGCGCGGTCGAGGAAGGGGTCACTCGCGGCCTGTGCCTGAACCAGGAGGCGTTCAACGTCGCTTTGGAACAGCGGTGCCAGGGCTATGCCGATGGCCTCGGCCAGGAGCTCAACATGATCGACGTGACCAACGATCCCGCCGAGATCAGGGCCCGCACCTCGGCGGCGGTGTCGACGGACGAGTCGATCGACGGCATCCTTGCCGTCGGCCCCCATGTCTGCGAAGCCGCTGTCCAGGCGCTGACCGACCTCGGCCTCAACGGCCAGATCCATCTCGGCTGTTTCGACCTGACTCCGGGGGTCGTCGAAGGCATCCAGAACGGCGACGTCGCCTTCGCCATCGACCAGCAACAGTACCTGCAGGGCTACCTGCCGATCATCGTGCTGGACCTGTACAACAAATACGGTCTGCTGCCCGGTTCGGACGTCCCGTCGGGACCCGGTTTCGTGACGCAGGAGAACGCGGCGCAGGTCCTGGACCTGGCGGGCACCTACCGCTAGGACGACGGCGCAACGGAGCGGGCCGGCGCGTCGTCCGGCCCGCTCCACTCGCGCGGCGGCCAAGCCGGCGAAGGACATCGCCATGTCTGCAGAGCAAGCGGTTCCAGGCGCGAAGCCGGCACAGGATGAGCGCATCCATCGGCAGTCGATGATCGCGCGCACCCTGTCGCGCCCGGAACTGGGCGCGATCTCGGGTGCGGTCATCGTGCTCCTCTTCTTTGCGCTCTACGGCAACCCGGCGATGTTCCAGCCGCAGGGCATCGTCAACTGGCTGGACGTCTGCGCCCAGCTCGGGATCATTGCGATCGGCGCCTGCCTGCTGATGATCGGCGGGGAGTTCGACCTGTCGCTGGGGTCGATGATCGGCTTTTCCAGCGCCATCCTAGCCATCCTGATCGTCGAGGCCGACCTGCCGGTCTGGATGGCGCTGGTCATCACGGTCATCATGTCGATGGCGATCGGGTTCTCCATCGGCGTCATCGTGGTCGCGACCAAGTTGCCATCGTTCATCGTGACCCTGGGATTCCTCTTCCTGCTGCGCGGGCTGATGCTCGTCTCGATGCGGACGTTCCATGGCGATACCCAGGTCGAGGGCATGGCGGCCCTGAAGCAGACCGATTTCGTCGCGGCGATGTTCGGCGGCGAGCTGTTCAGCTTCACCGGCACCAATGTGCGCGGCAACAACGTCATCGAGATCACGATCAACGTGCCGATGTCGGTGCTGTGGTGGGTCGTGCTCGGCCTGCTAGCGACCTGGGTGCTGGCACGGACCCGCGCCGGCAACTGGATCTACGCCTCGGGCGGCAACGCCGCCTCCGCGCGCTCGGTCGGCGTGCCGGTAGCCGGGGTGAAGATCGCCCTGTTCATGGTCACCGCCCTCTGCGCGACCATATTCGGCGCGATCCAGGCCTTCGACGGCGGATCGGTCGACGGCGCGCGCGGCAACCTGAAGGAGCTGGAGGCGATCGCGGCGGCGGTCGTCGGCGGCACCCTGCTTACCGGCGGCTACGGAAGTGTGGTCGGCGCCTGCATCGGGGCGCTGATCTTCGGTGTCGTCGCCCAGGGGTTCTTCTACACCAACATCGATTCGGACTGGTACCGGGTCTTCGTCGGCGGAATCCTGCTGGTCGCGGTGGGCTTCAACACCTTCATCCGCCGCCGGGCCACCGGGGGCCTGTGACGATGAACGAGACCCCGCTGATCGAGGTCCGCAACCTGGCGAAGCGGTTCGGCAACATCATCGCGCTTAACGACGTCTCGTTCAAAGCCTATCGGGGGGAAGTGCATGCCCTGCTGGGCGACAACGGTGCCGGCAAGTCCACCCTGATCAAGACGCTATCGGGGGTCCACCTGCCGACGGCCGGCGAGATTCTGCTCGACGGCAACCCGGTGACGTTCTCCACGCCGCGGGCGGCGGCGAACGCCGGCATCGGGACGGTTTATCAGGATCTCGCGCTCGTGCCCCTGATGTCGGTGACCCGCAACTTCTTCATGGGGCGTGAGATCCGTAAGGGTGTCGGACCGGTGAAGTGGCTGGACATGCCGGAGATGGCCGGGATCGCGCGCCGCGAGATGGCGAAGTTGGGGATCGACGTCGCCGATCCCAATCAGCCGATCGGCACCATGTCCGGCGGCCAGCGGCAGACGCTGGCGATCGCGCGCGCGGTCTATTTCGGCGCCAACGTGCTGATCCTGGACGAGCCGACCTCGGCGCTCGGCCAGAAGCAGCAACTGGAGGTGCTGCGGATGATCCGGCGGGTCCACGACCACAGCGACGTCGCGATCATCCTGATCACCCACAACGACCTGCACGCCAAGCTGATCGCCGACCGTTTCACCTTCCTGAGCCGCGGTCGGGTCATCGGCGCCGGCACGACCGACGAGCTCGACGGCGAGCAGATCCGCATGCTGATGGCGGGCGGCGCCGAACTGGCCGAACTGGAGAAGGAATTCGCTCCCGCCTGAGCGAAATTCAGCCGATTGATCCTACAGGCTTGCCTTGGCGGCCGGTGCGGATCAGGTGACAATGCGGCCCCGTCTCCCCCTGGATCAGGACATGCCTTCCGATCTGACCATGACTGGCATTGCCGACGTCGAGATCCTCTCGCGCGAAACCGCCTACAGGCGCTTCTTCCGGATGGACATCCTGGCGCTGCGCCATCGGCTGTTCCGCGGCGGCATGTCGCCGCCGATCGAACGCGAGGTGTTCGTGCGGCGACCGGCGGTCGCGGTGCTGCCCTATGATGCGGCCACGGACTCGGTCGTGCTGGTCGAGCAGTTCCGCGTGGGCGCCCTGCTGGCCGACCTGCCGGCCTGGCAGCTGGAGGTGATCGCCGGACTGGTAGAGCCGGGCGAAAGCGCACTCGATGTCGCGCGGCGCGAGGCGCTGGAAGAGGCCGGCTGTCCCATCCACGATCCGATCGAGGTCTTCCGGTACCTGACCAGCCCCGGCGGCACCAGCGAAGTCGTCACTTTCATCTGCGCGCGGACCGATGCCTCCGCGGTAGCCGGTCTGCACGGGCTCGCCGACGAGCATGAGGATATCCGCGTCCATGTCATGCCGCGCGAGGAGGCGCTGGACAAATGCTCCACCGGACAGATCACCAACGCGCTGACGATCATCGCGCTGCAATGGCTGACCCTCAACCGCTCCAGCCTGCCCGAGGCATGGCAGTGAGCGGGATGCAGCGTGACGTGCGCCAGGGGCTGCTGGATTCGATCGGGCGCACGCCGCTGATCCGACTGCGCGAAGCATCGGAGCGCACCGGCTGTGAAATCTACGGCAAGGCCGAGTTCATGAACCCGGGCGGCTCGGTCAAGGACCGGGCGGCGCTGGCGATCATCGAGGACGCGCTCGCCGATGGCCGGATCGAGCGCGGCGGCACGATCGTGGAAGGCACCGCCGGCAACACCGGCATCGGGCTGGCCCTGGTCGGCAACGCGCTCGGCCTGCGCACGGTGATCGTGATCCCGGACACCCAGAGCCAGGAAAAGAAGGACACTCTGCGGATGTGCGGCGCGGACGTCCGGGAAGTGCCGGCAGTGCCGTACAAGGACCCGAACAACTACGTCAAGGTCTCAGGCCGTCTGGCGGAGGAGCTGGCTGCGAGCGATCCCCACGGCGCCTTCTGGGCCAACCAGTTCGACAATGTCGCCAACCGGGACGGCCATGAACGGACCACCGGCCCCGAGATCTGGGAGCAGACCGGCGGCAAAGTCGATGCGTTCATCTGCGCGGTCGGCACCGGTGGCACTCTCGCCGGCGTCGGCGCGGCGTTGCGGGCGCGCAATCCGAATGTCGTCGTCGGACTCGCCGACCCGCACGGCGCCGCGCTCTTCAGCTGGTACAAGCACGGCGAACTGAAGGCCGAGGGGACCTCGATCACCGAGGGCATCGGCCAGGGCCGGATTACGGCCAACCTGGAAGGTGCGGCGGTCGACGAGGCCTACCGCATCGACGACACCGAGGTGGTGCAGACGACCTTCGACCTGCTGAAGCACGAAGGCCTGTGCCTAGGGGGCTCCAGCGGCATCAATGTCGCCGGGGCAATCCGGCTCGCCCGGCAACTGGGGCCAGGCCACACCATCGTGACGGTGCTCTGCGATTCCGGGTCGCGCTACATGTCGCGGCTGTTCAACCCTGCCTTTCTGCGGGAAAAGGGGCTGCCGACACCGGACTGGATGGCCTGAGCGAGGAGACGCACATGGTGACGGAGGCGCTGTTCCGAGACGATGCCTATATCAGCGAGGCCAACGCCGTCGTGACAGGGATCAATGGGCTCGGCGGCATCGTGCTCGACCGGACGATCTTCTATCCCACAGGCGGCGGCCAGCCCGGCGACAGCGGCACGTTGATGCTCGGCGATGGACGCATGCTCGCCATTGCCACCACCGTCAAGGGCGAGAAACCGGACGACATCGTGCACGTGCCGGCCGAGGGACAGCTGCTGCCGACGGTCGGCGAGCCGGTCACGATGCGCCTGGACTGGGAACGTCGGTTCCGCCATATGCGGATGCACAGCTGCCTGCACCTGCTGTCAGCGGTGCTGCCCTACCCGGTCACCGGCGGCCAGGTGGCGGCGGACAAGGGCCGGCTGGACTTCGACATGGACGGGTCGCCGCCAGAGAAGGAACTGCTGAGCGAGGCCCTGATGACGTTGATCGCGGCCGACGAGCCGGTGACGACCGAGTGGATATCCGATGCGGAGCTGGCGGCCATGCCGGACCTGGTCAAGACCATGGCGGTGAAGCCTCCGACCGGCAGCGGCCGGGTGCGGCTGGTGCGCATCGCGGACCGGGACCTGCAGCCGTGCGGCGGCACCCACGTCCGGGCCACCGGCGAGATCGGGCCGGTCGCCGTCGTCAAGATCGTCAGCAAGGGCAAGCAGAACCGGCGGGTCAGCGTCGCCTTCGTCGAGGAGGGGTCGTGAGCGCCGGCTACGCCCATCCGGAGGCCCTGGTCGAAACCGGCTGGCTAGCGGGCAATCTGGACGATCCGCAGCTGCGAGTGCTCGATGCCACCTATTTCCTGCCGGCAATGAAACGCGACGCGCGCGCGGAGTACGCGGGGGCGCATATTCCCGGCGCCGCGTTCTTCGACATCGACGCCATATCCGATCGCAGCTCCCCCTTGCCGCACATGCTGCCGAGCCCGCAGGACTTTGCGGCCGCCGCCGGCGCACTCGGTGTCGGCAACACGCATCGGGTCGTCGTCTATGACGCGCTGGGGCTGATGTCGGCGGCAAGGGTATGGTGGATGTTCCGCGTCTTCGGCCACGACGACGTCGCCGTGCTCAACGGCGGCCTGCCGAAATGGCGCAGCGAGGGATGGCCGGTCACCGATGCGCCCGCCCGTAACGCGCGTGCCAGCTTCACCGCCCGCTACCGGCCGGAGCTGGTCTCCGGCATCGCCGACGTCCGTGACCGGGTTGCGACCGGTGCGCCAAGGCTGGTCGACGGTCGCGCGGCCGAGCGTTTTTCCGGAGTGGCGGAGGAGGTCTGGCCGGGCCGGCGGCGTGGGCATATTCCGGGAAGCCACAACCTGCCCTACACAGACCTGATCGACCCTGTCCGCAAGACCCTGCTGCCGGCAGACGCGATCCGGGATCGGTTTGCCTCCGCCGGCGTCGATCTTGATCGGGCGGGACACCGTCCCTGGGCGACCTCCTGCGGCTCGGGCATCACGGCTTGCGCAGTGGCCCTGGGCGCGTTCCTGATCGGCCGAACGGACGTCGCCGTCTACGATGGCTCGTGGGCCGAGTGGGGACTGCCCGGCGACACGCCGGTGGCGCCTTGACTGGATCAGCCTCCCAACCGATGGACTCGTCCGCTCTGAGACGAAATGATCCTGCTGGAGCGCCTGTTCTGCATCCGTCTGGATGCAGGCTGCTCTAGGATCCGCCTGCGGTTGGCCGATGAGCGACGAGAACAACAACGACCTGACGATCCGGCCGGCGGACCCGGTCGACGACCCGTGGCTCGTCGAGCTGTGGACAGCCTGCGGCCTGGTGACCGCCTGGAACCCGCCCCAGGAAGACATCGACCGAATGCGCAAGACCGGGCACGGGACACTCCTTGTCGGCACAGATGCTCGGGACACGATCGTCGCCTCTGTGATGGTCGGGCACGACGGTCACCGGGCCTGGCTCTATTACCTTGCCGTTGCGCCGGACCACCGGCGCCGCGGCCATGGGCGGCGCATGGTGGCGGCTGCTGAAGCCTGGGTCTCGGCGCACGGGGTCGGCAAGGCGATGCTGATGGTTCGACCAACCAACCGGGGGGTCGAAGCGTTCTACCGGGCGCTCGGCTATGAGCTGTCACCGGTCAACGTGCTGCAGCGCTGGCTGGCGCCCAAACCGGTAACGGATGGCTCCGGCAAGCGCAAGGTGACGGTGACGTATCTGGAAATGGACGCGCGGCCGGCCCGACTGGTCGTGGCGCCTCCGTCGGTCCCGCACGCCATCCTGCGGCTGCACGAGCCGGCGCCCGACTTCTACCGTTTCATGCACGATACGATCGGCCGGCCGTGGCTGTGGTACGAGCGTCGCCTGATCGACGACGCAGCCCTGCTGGCGATCATCCACGACCCGGCGGTGGAGATCTTCGTGCTCTACGTCCGCGGCAATCCCGCCGGCTTCCTGGAGATCGACCGGCGGCAGGAACGCGTCGCCGACATCCGCTTCCTCGGGCTTATCGACTCCTATACCGGCCGCGGGCTCGGGCGCTATCTGCTGACCTGGGGGGTCGACCAGGCCTGGCAGGGCGCGACCGACAAGGTCACGGTCAATACCTGTACCTTGGACCATCCCCGCGCGCTCACGCTCTACCAGCGCACCGGCTTCACGCCGGTGCGGCGGGAGACGATGGTGATCGACGATCCGGCATTGATCCTCCGGCGCCTGGACAATGCGGGCCCCGACTCACAATAAGATCGGCATCTGCAGACCGGTTCTAATCAGCGTCGGTCCCTGCTACTATCAATGCCGGCGAAAGCATGAAACCAATGAATAATAGCCATGAATTTTCGCGCCATACCGGCCAGCCGACGGCCCAACCGCTGGCTGATCTGTCCGCCCGGCTTCGCAAATCGCGAGCCCGACGAAGTACCGCCAGTATATGGCGTTGGGGCAGACCGGCTACGGGAACAATGGAGCAAGCTGATCCGCAGCCAGCCGCGCATCAGTATCGATCGCGATGAACAGGACGGCATGGATCTCGTCCAGCGGACGGCCATTCTGCGCTTTGCCGACGACATCGGCGTCGCGTACGTTCCCCTCGGACCGGAGCGGTCGTCGATCGCGCTCTTCAGCCGGTCCCGCATCGGCTATTCCGATTTCGGCGTCAATCGTCGGCGATTGCGTGGCTGGATCGGTGCGCTGAACGAGAGCCTGCCGGTGCTCCGCTCGGTGAAGGATCCGAAATCAGTGAAGGATCTGGCCTAGGAAAGTCTGGGTCCGCTCTTCCTTCGGGTTGTCGAAGAAGGAATCGGGCGGGGCCATCTCCACGATCTCTCCGTCGGCCATGAAGACGACCATATCGGCGACCTGGCGGGCGAAGCCCATCTCGTGCGTGACGCAGACCATGGTCATCCCCTCCTCCGCCAGATTGACCATGGTGTCGAGCACCTCCTTGACCATCTCAGGGTCCAGCGCGGAGGTGGGCTCGTCAAACAGCATGATCTTCGGCTGCATGCACAGCGCCCGCGCGATCGCCACCCGTTGCTGCTGACCGCCGCTGAGCTGGCCGGGATACTTGTCCGCCTGCTCCGGAATGCGCACACGGTTCAGGTAGTGGCGGGCGATCTCCTCGGCCTGCTTGCGTGGCATCTTGCGCACCCAGCGGGGCGCGAGCGTCAGGTTCTCAAGCACCGTCAGGTGGGGAAACAGGTTGAAACTCTGGAACACCATGCCAACCTCGCGGCGGATCGCCTCGATGTTCTTCAGGTCGTTGGTGAGCTCGATGCCGTCGACGACGATGCTGCCCGACTGGTGCTCCTCCAGCCGGTTGATGCAGCGGATCATGGTCGATTTGCCGGAGCCCGAGGGTCCGCAGACCACCACCCGCTCCTTGCGTCCGATCGTCAGGTTGATGTCGCGCAGCACGTGGAACGCACCGAACCACTTGTTGACGTCGACCAACTGGATGGCGGTCTCGAACTCGGCCACGGGAGCAGGGCTGGATGTGCTCATCTGATCTTCCCCGGTTGACGCATGGTCATTAGACGCCGCCCCCCTCCGGCCCCGGCCGGGACATGGCCGCGATCTTCTTCTGCTCATGGGCCTGGCGCCGCTCCCCGTGCGCGAGGTCGCGCTCGAGCCATTGGCTATACTTGGACATCGAGTAGCAGAAGACGAAGTAGATGACGGCAACGAAGACGTAGATCTCGACGAAATAGGGCCGCCAGAGCGCATCGCCGGTCGACACCTTGGCCGCCAGCAGGAGGTCGGTCAGACTGATGATCACCACCAGAGACGTGTCCTTGAACGTGCCGATGAAGGTGTTGACCAGCGGCGGGATAACCGACCGCAGCGCCTGGGGCAGGATGATGGTGCCCGTCTTCTGCCAGTAGGTGAGGCCGAGCGCGTCGGCCGCCTCGTACTGGCCGCGCGGCATGGCCTGCAGTCCGCCGCGGATGACCTCCGCCAGATAGGCCGATGCGAACAGCGTGATACCGATCAGGGCACGCAGCACCTTGTCGATGGTCACGCCCGAGGGCAGGAACAGGGGCAGCATCACCGAGGCCATGAACAGGACGGTGATCAGGGGCACGCCGCGGACGAGTTCGATGAAACCGACACAGATCGCCTTGATGATCGGCATTTCCGACCGGCGGCCCAGCGCAAGCGCGATCGCCAGCGGGAAAGCGAGCACGCAACTGACCACCGACAGGATCAAGGTCAGAGGCAGCCCGCCCCACAGGTCGGTATTGACGAACCGCATGCCGAGAAAGCCGCCATACATCAGGCCGCCGCAGATCGCGAGCCCCGCGATCCAGACCAGGGCGAGCCAGGGTTTCCACGCGAACTTGAGGCAGCTGAAGGCGATCAGCCCGAGGAAGATCATCGTCGCCAGCAACGGGCGCCACTGCTCGAGATAGGGGAAGCGGCCGAACAGGATGAACCGGTACTTCTCGCCGATCACCGCCCAGCAGGCGCCGAGATCGGGGTCGCGGCAGGCGGCCGCGTCAGCGTTGCGCTCGATCGAGGCAACCATGTCCCACAACAGCACGGCTACGAAGGCGGCCCCGAGGCCCCAGACGATGGCGAGATGGGAACCGCGGGCAAGCTTGACCGAGGTCATGACAAGCAGGCCTACAAGCACCAGGACCGACACCAGCAGCCGCCACTGCTCGTCATAGGGCACAAGGCCTTCGGGATCCACGGCGCCCCACACCGCGCTCAGAACCGCCCAGTCCAGGACGCCGATGGCCACTTCGATCAGCAGCCAGACCGAGAGCACGGTGAGCAGGCTGTTCCACCAGTTGGAGAACAGGTTGCGATAGACCCACTGAAGCTGCGGCGGCAGTTGCCGCACACGGGCCTCGATCTGGGGCATCGCCATCTATCGTTCCTTCAGCGCGATCCGCGCGTTGTACCAGTTCATGAAGAACGAGATGCTGAGACTGATGATCAGGTAGACGCTCATGGCCACCGCGATGCACTCGATCGCCTGTCCGGTCTGGTTGAGGCTGGTGTTCATCGACGACACCAGGTCGGGATAACCGATCGCGATCGCCAGCGACGAGTTCTTGGTCAGGTTCAGATACTGGCTGGTCATCGGCGGCACGATCACCCGCATCGCTTGCGGCAGGATGACCAGGCGCAGGGTCATGCCGCGATTCAGCCCGAGCGCCATGGCGGCCTCGGTCTGGCCGTGGCTGATGGCGAGGATCCCGCTGCGCACGATTTCTGCGATGAAGCCGGCCGTGTAGATCGTGAGCCCGAGCAGCAGCGCCAGGAACTCGGGCGTGAGACGGGTGCCGCCACTGAAGTTGAAGCCACGCAGCTCAGGCGCCGAGAATTCGGTGGGCGCTCCGCCAATCAGCCAGCCGAGCAGCGCCAGCCCGAGGATGATGCCGGTGGTTATCAGGCCGGTGGGCCACGGCACGCCGGTCCTGTCCTGGTGCTCCTGCGCCCGCCTGCGGAACCCTATCACGGCCGGGATGGCGAGGACGATGCCGGCCAGCATCAGCCACCAGCCGGGGTCGTCGACCGGCGCCGGCGCGAAGAGCCCCCGATTGCTCAGGAATACCGTCGGCACCAGCTCGATGGCGTTCCGGACGGCCGGCAGCATCTCGGTGAGAACCGCGTACCAGAAGATGAGCTGCAGCAGTAGAGGGATATTGCGAACGATCTCGACATAGCCCGAGGACAGCTTGCGGAGCAGCCAGTTGGGCGACAGGCGAGCGATGCCGATGATGGTGCCCAATATGGTCGCCAGGACGACCCCGATCACGGCAACCTTGATCGTATTGAGCAGGCCGACAATGAAAGCCCGCAGATAGGAATCGGTTTCGTTGTAGGGGATGACAGACTCGCCGATGGCGAAGCCGGCCTGGCGGTTGACCAGGAAGTCGAAGCCTGTGGCGATGTTCTGCTGGGCGAGGTTGGTCAGCGTGTTGTCGACCAGCCACCAGCCGACCAGAATGACGGTGGCGATCAGGACCACCTGGTAGACGATTGCCCGCGCGGTACGATTGTACAGCAGGTTGCCTGCGGCAGGGCGCGTGGACCGGGTGACGTCCGTCATGGCACGGCGTACCTCTGCAGTCGGGTCGCGAAGCGCGAACCGCCGCCCGGTGGCCCGGGCGGCGGTGACCGATCAGCGGATGGGCGGTGCGTACATGATGCCGCCCTGGGTCCACAGCGCGTTCAGCCCGCGCGGCAGTCCAAGCGGCGTCTCCGGGCCGACGTTGCGGTCGAAGATCTCGCCGTAGTTGCCGACCGCGCGGATCGCGTTGGCGGCCCAGTCGTCGGACAGGCCGAGCATCTCGCCCATACCCGGGGCCACACCGAGGATGCGCTGGATGTTGGGGTTGTCGCTACCCATCATCTCGTCGAGGTTGCCTTGGGTGATGCCGTACTCTTCCGCCTCGACGAGGGCGAACCCGACCCACTTGACGATGTTGAAGAGCTGGTCGTCGCCCTGACGTACGGCCGGGCCCAAGGGCTCCTTGGAAATCAGCTCCGGCAGAATCACGTAGTCGTCTGGGCTGGCGGCATCGATCGCCCGGATCGACGCCAGGCCGGAGGCGTCCGTCGTGTAGGCGTCGCAGCGGCCATTGAAGAAGGCCGTCTTCGACTCCTCGAAGCTTTCGATGACCACCGGCTCGAAGCTCATGCCCTGGCCGCGGAACCAATCAGCGAGGTTGAGCTCGGTCGTGGTGCCGGACTGCACGCAGACGGTGGCGCCGTCGAGCTCGCTGGCGCTGGTGACGCCGAGCTCAGCCGGCACCATGAAGCCCTGGCCGTCGTAATAGGTGACGCCGGTGAAGTTCAGGCCCAGCGAGGTGTCGCGGGTCAGCGTCCAGGTGGTGTTGCGTGACAGGATGTCGACTTCGCCCGACTGCAGGGCGGTAAACCGCGCCTGCGCGCTCAGCGGCACGAAGCTGACCGCGTCGGCGTCCCCGAACAGCGAGGCTGCGACTGCGCGGCAGAAGTCGACGTCCAGCCCCGTCCACTCGCCCTGGCTGTCCGGAATGCTGAAGCCGGCCAGGCCCACGTTCACGCCGCAGATCAGGCTGCCGCGCTCCATGATGGCATCCAGATCGGCACCGGCATGCGCGGCGGTGATGCCCATGGCGCCGGCGGCGCCGAGTGCGGCGGCGAGAAGTTTCGACATTGTCATCGCTATGCTCCCTCGGAAATCCCTGTTGCGGCCGGCCGATATTTGTTGCTTGTGACCGTCCTTAACTGGTGCGTAACACAGGTCATGAGTCTGGGCAATGACATGCAGGGGCTATGCCATGGGCCAGCT
>JBHJOG010000303.1:0-4618 GCA_050329975.1 Alphaproteobacteria bacterium
CGGTCATCGATTCGCCGAGCAGATTGGGTCGTTTCGATCCATCATGTCTCCCAGACGTGAAGCCTCCCTGTGACTTGGACCGCCGAATCGCCGCAACGCGATTCGGCGGATTTTTTGTCTGCGCCCCGACTCGGGCGCGCCCAGGGTACCTCCCGGCTCAGTTGAAAACGTAGCTGCCGTTTCGGCGGCGCGATGTGGAAACGCCGCTTCGCCATCTCACGACCCATGGCCGCCGTCACCCGGACGGCAGGCGCAGCGGGCGCGGCGCAGTCGCTGCCGGCTGCGGGAGCAGGGAGAGGATCATGAAAGCGGCGATGTCTTCGGTGAACAGTCCGGCCGATGCCGGCGTTACGGCCCCTGGCGCCGGACCGATCGCGATCCTGCTGCGCATCGACCGGCATCTGCGGTGGCGGCGCGACCGGCAGCGCCTGCAGGCGTTGCCGGACTACCTGCTGGACGATATCGGCCTCATCCGCGACGGCCTGGACTGAGCGGGCGACGAACCTCAGATGTGCAGCGCCCGGCCGTCGACGGCGAGTGCGGCCTCCTTGACCGCCTCGTTCAAGGTCGGGTGGCCGTGGCAGGTGCGGGCGATGTCCTCCGACGAGGCGCCGAACTCCATCGCGATCACCACCTCGTGGATCAGCGTCCCGGCGTCGGGTCCCAGGATGTGGGCGCCGAGCACCTTGTCGGTCTTGGCGTCGGCGATGATCTTGACCACGCCGTCGGTATCGGCGTTCGCCTTCGCCCGGCTGTTGGCGGTGAACGGGAACTTGCCGATCCGGTAGTGGATGCCGGCGTCCTTCAGTTGCTCCTCGGTCTTGCCGACCGAGGCGACCTCCGGCCACGTGTAGACGATGCCGGGGATGACGTCGTAGTTCACATGCGCCTTCTCGCCGCCCAAGATTTCGGCCAGCGCCACCCCCTCCTCCTCGGCCTTGTGGGCCAGCATCGGGCCAGGGATGCAGTCGCCGATCGCGTAGATGCCGGGCACGCTGGTCTGGAACGCCTCGTCGACCTCGAGGAAGCCGCGATTGTCGCGCCGGACGCCGAGCTCCTCCAGCCCGAGGCCCTCGACATATGGCCGCCGGCCGATCGACAGCAGCACCACGTCGGCCTCCAGCTGCTCGCTGTCACCGCCTTTCGCCGGCTCCAGGGTCAGCGTCACGCCGGACTTGTTCGCTGTTGCCCCGGTGACCTTGGTGCCGAGCCGGAACTTGAAGCCCTGCTTGCCGAGCACGCGCTGGAACAGCTTGGAGATCTCGCCGTCCATCCCCGGGGTGATCCGGTCGAGGAACTCGACCACGGTCACCTCGGCGCCGAGCCTGCGCCAGACCGAGCCCATCTCCAGCCCGATATAGCCGCCGCCGATCACCACCAGATGCCTGGGCACCGCCTTCAGCTCCAGCGCGCCGGTGGAGGTGACGATGCGCTGCTCGTCGACCTCGACCCCCGGCAGCGGCGTCGATTCCGAGCCGGTGGCGATCACGATCGACTGGGCGGTGAGCGTCGAAGTCTGGCCCTTGCCGTCGGTCACCCGCACCCGGCCCGGCTCCAGGATCCGGCCCTCGCCCTCGATCCACTCGATGTCGTTCTTGTCGAACAGGAAGGCGATGCCCTTGGTCAGGTCCTTCACCACCTTGTCCTTGCGCGCCAGCATGGTGGGGAGATCGAGCTCGACCGAGCCGAGCCTGACGCCGTGGGCCGCCATCTCGTGGCCGGCCTCGGCGAACTTCTCCGAGGACTGCAGCATCGCTTTCGACGGGATGCAGCCGACGTTGAGGCAGGTGCCGCCGAGCGCGCCCCGCTTCTCGATCACGCCCACCGCCAGCCCGAGCTGGGCGGCGCGGATCGCCGAGACGTAGCCGCCCGGGCCGGCGCCGATGTAGAGCACGTCGAAATCGGTGTCGGCCATCGGATCAGTCCCTTTTCTTCGTCGACGGGTCGCGATCGGGTCGGGCGCGAACCATGCCGCATGTCCCCAGCGGCGGCAAGGCGCGCAACCCCCGATTTGCGCATGACAGACCTGTGCCGTCAGCCGGGTTCATGATTGTGCGACTGCGAACAAAGCCCTTGCGCAGTGCAGCAAAAGGTTCAAATATAGTCAGAACACGGTTCAGGAAGTGGGCGATTGCACTAGCTGGGTGCATAACCGACGAACGCCCGTAGACGAGGAGTTGAGCATGACGCATGCAGATTGCGGCGCATTGATCCGCGCACTGCGCGACCAGGCCGGGATCACCCAGGCGGAGCTGGCCGAATCGCTGCTGCGCGAGCCGGCCGAGATCGCGGCGATCGAGATGGGCGACTTGGCGGTGACGGAGCGCGACACCCTTGCCCTGGGGCGAGTCTTCGACCTGGACGCGATGTCGGTGCGGGCGATGAGCGAGTCGACCCATCTGGAGGCGCGGGAAGCCGCCTGAACCTGCCGGCGTGGTCGGGCGCGGCGACGGCGGGAGCGCGCCCGTTGACCCTGCAGGGGCCCGCCGATATGGTGCGCCGCATCATGGCCGGTGGCCAAAAATTCATGTTCCCGACGGCGCTCCGCGATGGCCGCTCCCAGTTTCCAGGATCTGATTCTTCGCCTGCAGCACTATTGGGCGCGGCAGGGCTGCGTGATCCTGCAGCCCTATGACGTCGAGATGGGCGCCGGCACCTTTCATCCGGCGACGACCCTGCGCGCGCTTGGCCCGGAGCCGTGGAAGGCGGCCTACGTGCAGCCGTCGCGCCGCCCGAAGGACGGCCGCTATGGCGAGAACCCGAACCGGCTGCAGCACTACTACCAGTTCCAGGTGATCCTGAAGCCGGCGCCGGAGAACAGCCAGCAGCTCTACCTCGATTCCCTGCGCGAGCTCGGCATCGACCCGCTCGCCCACGACATCCGCTTCGTCGAGGACGACTGGGAAAGCCCGACGCTCGGCGCCTGGGGGCTGGGCTGGGAGATCTGGTGCGATGGCATGGAGGTGTCGCAATACACCTATTTCCAGCAGGTCGGCGGCATCGAGTGCAACCCGACCTCGACCGAGCTCACCTACGGGCTCGAGCGACTGGCGATGTATGTGCAGGGCGTGGACAACGTCTACGACCTTGCCTTCAACGACGCCGGCACGACCTATGGCGAGGTGTTCCTGGAGAGCGAGAAGCAGTTCTCCGCCTTCAACTTCGAGCACGCCGACACCGACCGCCTGTTCCGCCACTTCGCCGACGCCGAGGCGGAATGCAAGGCGCTGCTGGCGGCCAGCCTGGCGCTTCCCGCCTACGACCAGTGCATCAAGGCCAGCCACCAGTTCAACCTGCTCGACGCCCGGGGCGTGATCTCGGTGACCGAGCGCCAAGCCTACATCGGCCGCGTCCGCACCCTCGCCAAGGCCTGCGCCGAAGCCTGGCTCGCCAGCCGCGGCGAGGCGGCGTGATGGTCATGGGAGTGGGCGATACACTCTTGAGCGAGCAGACAACGGGGCCCGCCAGTTCTCCCTCCCCCAGGATGGGGGCGGGTCGGGGAGGGGGCCACGCGGAACCATCAGCCCCGCCGACGCCAACCCGCCCGGACCGCTCGACCCGCAACCGTGCCCGCGCCCTCCGCCGCGCACTGACGCAAGCCGAGAAGCGCCTCTGGCTGCACCTGCGCGGTCGTCGGTTGGCTGGGTTCCGGTTCAGCAAGCAGGCCCCCATCGGCCGATACGTCGCCGATTTCGTCTGTCTCTCCGAGCGGCTCGTGGTCGAGGTCGATGGCGGCGGTCATACGCGCAAGGCCAGGTCCGACCAGGCCCGCGATCGCTGGCTCGAAGCGAGCGGCTACCGGATCGTCAGATTCTGGAACAACGATGTTCTCGGGAATATTGATGGAGTCCTGACTGTTATCCTGAGCGCGCTTGATGCCGGCGCCGGCCCCCTCCCCAACCCTCCCCCGGACCGGGGGAGGGAGCGGAGGCCGCCGGCAGCACCTCCCTCCTCCGGTCCGGGGGAGGGTTGGGGAGGGGGCCCCGGCGCGGAGTCAAATCGAGTCGCCGATCTCCCGGCAGGAGAGCCGCGCGATGGCTGAGTTCCTGCTGGAGATCTTCAGCGAGGAGATTCCGGCGCGGATGCAGCGGCGGGCGGCGGAGGATTTGCGGGCGCTGGTCGTCGATGGGCTGAAGGCCGCGTCGCTGGAGTTCGCCGAGGCGCGAGCTTTCGTCACCCCGCGGCGGCTGGCGCTCGTCGTCGACGGGCTGCCGACGGCGCAGCCGGACGTTGCCGAGGAGCGCAAGGGCCCGCGGGTCGGCGCGCCGGAGCAGGCGATGCAGGGCTTCCTGCGCTCGGTCGGGATGAGCCAGGACCAGCTCGAGCAGCGCGAGGTCAAGGGCGCCGCCTTCTGGTTCGCGGTGATCGCCCGCAAGGGCCGGCCCACGGTGGAGATTTTGCGTGAGCTGATCGACGAGGCGCTGGTCCGGCTGCCGTGGCCGAAGTCGATGCGGGCCGGCTGGGGCGAGCTGCGCTGGGTGCGGCCGCTGCACCAGGTGCTGGCGCTGTTCGACGGCGTGCCGCTGGGCGGTGCGCTGCACGGCGTGCCGCTGGTCGACTTCACCCACGGTCACCGCTTCCTCTCCCCGCAGCAGTTGGCGGTTAGCGGCTTCGCCGA
>JBHJOG010000304.1:0-23085 GCA_050329975.1 Alphaproteobacteria bacterium
CGTCGCGGACCCGCGCCCGCGGCGGCCCGGTCGGCGCTGGGCTGGTCTGTCCATGGCTGAATACTCCTGCACGGCGACCCCGGCGAACATCAGGGTTTCGGGTTGGCAGCGACGATAGAGCGGCGGATCTGGCGGGTGCGCTCGAACATCTCGTACATCGCCGCCCCGTCGCCGCGGCGGATCGCCCGCTTGAGCCGCGTCAGGTCCTCGTCGAACCGGCTCAGCACCTCGAGCACCGCATCCCGGTTGGCAAGGAAGATGTCGCGCCACATCGTCGGGTCCGAGGCGGCGATGCGGGTGAAGTCGCGGAAGCCGCCGGCGGAGAACTTCACCACCTCGGCCTGCAGGTCCCGCTCCAGGTCGGTGGCGGTGCCGACGATCGTGTAGGCGATGGCGTGCGGCAGATGGGAGGTCAGCGCCAGCACCAGGTCATGGTGGGCGGCATCCATCAGGTCGACCGTCATGCCGCAGCGCTCCCACAGCGCGCGCACCTTGGCCACCGCTGCCGGGTCAGCGCCTTCCGGCGGGGTCAGGATGCAGCGTCGGGCATCGAACAGCTCGGGAAAGGCGGCCTCGGGGCCCGAGTTCTCGGTGCCGGCCACCGGATGGCCGGGAACGAGGACCACGCCCGGCGGCAGGTGCGGCGCCACCTCGGCGGCGACCGTCGCCTTCACCGAGCCGACGTCGGTAACGATGGTACCCGGCGCCAGATGCGGCCCCATCGCCGCAGCCAGCGCTGGATAGGCGCCCATGGGCGCTGCGATCACCACCAGCTCCGCCCCCGCCACGGCCTGGGCCACGTCGAGCGTACCGACGTCGACCATGCCGCTGGCCAGCGCGAACAGCAGCGTGGCGTCGGAGCGCGCGCAGCCGGTGATGTGGCCGACGATACCGTCGCGCTTCGCCCGCAGCGCAAGCGAACCGCCGATCAGGCCGAGGCCGACGATGGCGACCCGTCCGAAGACCGGCTCGGCGCTGCTCATCGGGCCTGCAGGCAGTCGCGCAGGGCGGCGACCAGGGCCCGGTTCTGGTTCGGCAGCCCGACGGTGATCCGGAGCGAGTCGGCAAGGCCATAGGCCGCCACCGGCCGGACCAGGAAGCCGCGCGCGGCGAGGGCGGCGGCGACCTGCACCGGCGACGCGGCGGGTTTGGCGGGAAAACGCGCCAGCACGAAGTTGCCGGCATCGCCCGGCACCTGCAGGCCGAGTTCGCGGACTGCCTCCGCCAACCAGGGCCGCCATTCGGTATTGTGGGCGACCGAGCGCTGCTGGAAGCCCTCGTCGTCGAGGGCGGCTTGGGCGGCGGCCTGGGCGGCGGCGCTGGTGTTGAACGGCCCGCGAACCCGGTCCAACACCGCCGCCACCGCCGGTGGGCAATAGGCCCAGCCGAGCCGGAGCGCGGCGAGGCCGTGAAGCTTTGAGAAGGTGCGCAGCATGACCACGTTGTCGCCGGCGCCCACGCTGGCGCGGACCAACGCAGCCCCATCGTCGTAGATGTCCTGGGTCATGTATTCGGCATAGGCCGAATCGAGCACCAGCAGCACCGACGGCGGCAGGCCGGCGCGCAGGCGACGGATCTCGGCTGACGGCAGCCAGGTGCCGGTGGGGTTGTTCGGGTTGGCGAGATAGACGACCGTCGTGCCCGGCACCGATCCGGCGGCGATCAAACCGTCGACGCTCGCGGTGTAGTCGGCTTCGGGCACCGGCACCGGCGTCGCACCCACCGCCAGCGCCGAAAGGTGGTACATCAGGAAGCCGTACTGACTGTAGACCACCCGGTCGCCGACGCCGGCATAGGCGCGCGCCAGCAGCGCGATCAACTCGTCCGAGCCGGCACCGCACACGATCCGATCGGCCTCCAGCCCGTGGCAGTCGGCGATCGCCGCACGCAGCGCCACCGCGCCGCCGTCCGGGTAGAGGTGGAGTTCGCCGGCCAGGTCGCGATAGGCCTCGCGTGCCCGCGGCGAGCAGCCGAGCGGGTTCTCGTTGGACGCCAGTCGGACCGGGTTGTCATGCCCCTCCGCCGCCTGCGCGCCCGGAACATAGGGCGCGATGTCGAGGATACCGGGCCGCGGGCGGGGAGAGGCGCTCGGAAGCGCAATCCGTGCAGCCATGCCCGCCGGCTCAGCCATCGCCACCGCCCGGAGACCTGCCCCGAGCGCCACCCCGAGCGCCACTGGCCGGGATCGCACCGCCGGCAACCGGCACCGGATAGCCGCCGAAATGGACGATGCGTCGGATATGGCCGCGGGCGGCCTCGCGCACCCCCTCGAGACGCGGGTCGTCAACGGCGATGAAGTCGTCGAGCTCGACCAGCACCCGGTTGAGCGGGCCGCTTTCGGGCACCCGCCACGAGATCAGGTCTCGCACCGTCCAGCCGGCCTGGCGCAGGCCGTCGGCGACGCTGGCCCGGCTGTAGTCGCGATCGTACTCGACGATCAACATGGTCTTGTCCTCGCCGCTCGGCTCCGGTTCGACCCCGGCCGCCACCGCCAGCGCACCGGCGCGCGCCAGCCGGGGCGAGTCCGGCGTGATGAACGGCAACCTGGCACAGATTCGCGGCTGCGGCCCGTCGACGTCCAGCATCTGCGCCCACCAGGGCGACGGGTCGTCGTCCGAGGGCGCCGGCATCACCACCAGGGTCCGCTCGTTCTCCCGCAGACGGCGCAGGATCACGGGCATCTCCGGGCAATATTCGAGCTTCGGGGCCGAGCCGAAATGTTCCCGGCTCAAGTCCCACACCGTCGCATCGCCGCCGATCAGGACGGTCAGCCCGCCCTGGTGCGCCTCGATCGCCCCGGCGATCAACTCCCGCCAGATTCTGGTCACCGAGACCACCGGCACCTCGCCGCCCAGCTTGCCGATCATCGAGCGGATGATCTGAGCCTCGCGCGCCGGCCGTACCGGCCGGCTGTTGCCCTCGGCCTTCTTCGCCACCGCAACCTGCCGTGACAACGCGGTGCGCTGGCGGATCAGGTCGCAGAGGGCACTGTCGATGGAATCGATCTGGACGCGGATCGCCGCCAGGTCCGCCGCCTCCGTTTCGCTGGCGGGGGCACTGTCCTGTCCCGCGCCGTCGGCCATCGCGGCGCCGGGCGACCCTGAACCGGGCATTGCGGCGTTGGGCACCGGTTCGCCGGAGGTCGCGTTGTCCGAGGCTTTGGCAGGCATTGCTGTGCTGTCGTGGTTGCGATCGCGGGAGGCCAGTAGTAGCCATCGCCAAATCGGAACGCAAAAGGAAAGCTCGTGTGACGGCGGCCCTTGCCCCCACCGGCAAGCTGTGTCAGCTTCCGCCGCCCTCGTGCGACCGACCGGGCGGGATCCTTCCGCCGGGATCGCACCGCCGGCGCGACGCCATGAGCCAGACCACGACCGTCCGCAACGCCGACCTCTATATCCAGGACCTGCCCGGACATCGCGTCCGGCTGGCGGAGGATGCGCCGTTGGTGCTCGGCTGCGGCGCCTCGCTGAGCCCGGTCACCATCGCCTACCAGACCTATGGCACGCTGAACGCTGAGCGGACCAATGCGGTCCTGGTCTGCCATGCGCTCACCGGCGACCAGTTCGCGGCCGAGGTGCATCCGATTACCGGCAAGGACGGCTGGTGGTCGATGATGATCGGGCCCGGCAAACCGATCGATACCGACCGCCTGTTCGTGATCTGCGCCAACGTGCTGGGCGGCTGCATGGGCTCCAGCGGCCCGCTGGAGATCAATCCGGCGACCGGCGAGCCCTGGACGCTGGACTTCCCGGTGATCACCGTCGGCGACATGGTCAGGGCGCAGAAGCTGCTGGTGGACCATCTGGGCATCGAGCGGCTGTTCTGCGTGATCGGCGGCTCGATGGGCGCGATGCAGGTGCTGCAATGGGCGGCCGACTATCCGCACGCGGTGGCGACGGCGGTTCCGATCGCGGGCTCGGCCCGGCATTCGGCACAGAACATTGCCTTTCATGAAGTCGGCCGGCAGGCGATCATGGCCGACCCGGACTGGTGCGGCGGCGCCTATGCCGCCCAGGGCAAGACCCCGACCCGCGGGCTTTCGGTGGCGCGGATGACCGCGCACATCACCTATCTCTCCGAACAGACCCTGCACCGCAAATTCGGCCGCCGGCTGCAGAACCGCCAGGCGGTGAGCTACGGCTTCGAGGCCGACTTCCAGGTCGAGAGCTACCTCCGCCACCAGGGGATCACCTTCGTCGACCGTTTCGACGCCAACAGCTATCTCTACATCACCCGGGCGATGGACTATTTCGACCTGGCGGCGGAGCATGGCGGCACGCTGGCCAATGCGTTCCGAGAGACGCCGGTGCGGTTCTGCGTGATTTCGTTCAGCAGCGACTGGCTGTTCCCGACCTCGGAAAGCCGCGACCTGGTGCGGGCGCTGAACGCAGTCGCCGCCAATGTCAGCTTCTCCGAGATCGACAGCGACAAGGGCCACGACGCCTTCCTGCTCGACGAGCCCGCCTTCCACCAGACGCTGAGCGGCTTCCTCAAGGGCGCCGCCCGTCAGTTGGGGGTCAAGCCGCCGGCCTGACGATCGGTGGCTGCAGCGGCGGGGGGTCCGGGACCCTTCCGTCGCCCATCCCGACCAGTCGACGAACGCGCTCAGGCCGACGTGTGTCTGACGCGGGCGCCGTGCTCGATGGCGGCGGCGGAGAGGCGGGGGATGTCGAGCCGGTGGCGGATCATCTCCAGCATCCGCAGTTCCTCCTGGCTGGCGGTGCCGTCGGCCGCGACGATGTCGCAGGCCAGCGCATAGGCGGTCTCGCGCAGGCGCGCGGGCAACGCTTCCCGGACGTCGTCGAGCATGGCGTCGAGGCCGTCGTCCGCGTTCAGCCGCTCGGCGCAGGCCGCCGCGGTCGAGGGAAGCTGCTCGGCGTCGAAATCCCGGAATGCGGGCAGGTGGCGCACGATGTCGCCGATCGTCATCAACTCCGAATCGGTCATTTCCCGATCCGCGGCCGAAGCCATGACCATGATGTAGACAAGCGCCGCTTGCGCATCCAGCATTGTGTTCCGCTCCTGATGGGGCAGGCGCCCCCGTTTTGCGTCCGTTGCATTGCGAACCGGGTTCTAGTCCGCCCGCGGAGGCCCGTCCAGCCATCGCGAGTTACGGCGGCCGACCCGGCCCCGTCAAGCACTGCGGCGTGTCTCTTGCACCAACCGGCGGCAGAAGGCGGTCGCGCAATCGACAGCGCCCGGATTGCACCCTATCAAGCGGGTCTGCCCGATACAGGATCCCCAGCGCCATGCAGACGATCATCGAGGTGGCCCTGCCGATCTTCGCGATCATCGCCGCCGGCTACGGCTGCGGCCGTGCCGGGGTGCTCGGCGAGGCGAGTTCCGAGGCGCTCAACCGCTATGTCTACTACGTGGCGCTGCCGGCGCTGTTCTTCGTCTCTACCGCGAGTGCTCCGCTTGCCACGGTGTTCAACGGGCCGCTGATCGCCGCCTTCATGGGCGGGCTGGCGTTGAGCGCGGCGCTCGCGGTCGGCATCGGGACGCCGCTGTTCCGGCTTGGCGGACGCGAGCGCGTACTGCACGGCATGGCCGCGATCTTCTCCAACACCGGCTACATGGGGATACCGCTTCTGACCGCCCTGTTCGGCGCGCCCGGAATCCTGCCGGCAGTGATCGGTACCCTGTGTACCGGCGCGGTGGTCATGCCGCTGACCATGGCCGCGTTGCAGCTGGCGGGACCAGCAGCCGACAGCGGGGAGACCGGCGGCGAGGCCGGGAGCGAAGGGCTGCTCCGGACCGCCGGCGTGGTCGCGCGCAACCCACTCGTGGTCGCCACCGCGCTCGGCGTCGGCTGGGCGCTGGCCTTCGACCCCGGCACGCTGCCGGTTCCGGCAACCCGCTTCCTCGACATGCTGGCGGTGACCGCCGGCCCCTGCGCGCTGTTCGCGATGGGCCTGTTCATGGTCGGGCGGTCGATCACCCGCGGGCTGGCGGAGAGCCTGTGGCTGACGCTGGTGAAGCTGGTGGTGCAGCCGACCCTGACCTTCGCGCTCGCTGTCCTGGTCCTCGACCTCGACCCGTTCCTCACGGCCTGCGCGGTGATCCTCGCCGGCCTGCCCACCGGCACGCTCGTCTTCATCGTGGCGCAGAAGTCGGGGATCTACGTCCAGCGGGCCACAGCGACGATCATCATCACCACCGCCGTGGCGGTAGCCAGCCTGAGTACGATCCTGCTGTTGTTCGAGGAGACGATCGGCCGGTAAGGCAATGCATCGGAGCAAATGGAAGGCAACGGTGTTTCATAGAGGATGAGACAGTCAGGCTTTTGCCCGATGTTAGAGACGATGACAATTAACCTTAATCATGATGGCGCCGACGGCCACCCGGATGCGCCACATTCATTTCTTATTGCTCACAAATGCGATTCAGCAATAAGATGGTGCTGCCCACGAAGGGCGATACTGCTTAGCGTAGCCTCGGGGGACGATGCGCAAAGCGGGGTAAGGCGGCAACGATCGGGTCGTTGCGCCGCTTCAGGATGGCAGGTTTGTGAACGGAATGCTTGGGGGGCATGATCGTCACATCGACCGTGACGAGACCATGCGACGGGAACGCGGGCGACGACGCTACGCGTGGTTCAGCTTTGGGCTGATCGCGCTGGTCACCCTTGCCGCCGGGCTGGTCTGGTACCGCCAATCCGCCGTCGCCACGGCCGAGGCCGAGCGCGACCGGCTGGCGGCTGCCGCCACCCGCGTCACCGGCCTGGTCGAGAGACGCCTGGAGGATATGCGGCTGCGGCTGGCGTTGGGCGCGTCATCGGCCGCCGCCGGCACGGAGATCACCGTTACCCGCCTGCCGCTCGACGGCAGCGATGCGCGCGTGCCGCTTGGCAGCCTGATGGCCGCGGCCGGCTCGGGGCCGGACCCCGGGCGCCCGGGGCTCACCGCGCCCTATCGGTTGGACGGACAGTGGTATGCCGCCCTGGTCGCGCCGCCGGACCCGCGCGGCACCCACGCCGCGATCATGCCGCTCGCCGGCCTGCGCCTGCAGCTCGATACCCTCGCCCGCGCTCAGGAGGTCGAGGTGCTGGTGGTCAGTCCGGTCGACCGCATCTGGTGGACATCGCCGCTGGACGAGGCCGTGCTGAACCTGCCGGCCGGGGCCGAGCAGGTCGGATCCGGCAACCAGGCGGACGCGGCCGCGGGGCGGCTGGCCCAGTGGGAAGATCATCGGACGGTGGTCAGGCAGACTCTGCCCGACTACGGACTTGCGGTCCATGTCCGGCCGCGACCGCCGGCCGGCAGCGGGATCGACTACATCCACGGCGCCTTGATCCTGGCGACCGGTATCGCCGGCCTTGTCGGCTGCGGCGTCGCCTTGCGGACAGCAGGTTCGAACCGGCATCGCGCGGCCCGGCCGGCGCCAGCTATTCCATCGGGCGCAGGGCCACCGGGTGCGGCGCCGGCGACCCGTCCGGTCGCGACGCGACCCGCGCCGGCCCGCCCAACCGGGCCCCCGGCGCCTGGTTCCGCGCCCGCCGGCAGTGTTCCGGGCATCCCGTTCCTCGCTTACGCAGCGCAGCCCGACGGCAACGGCGGTCACGAGGTAGTGCTGCACGCAATGAGCCAGCCGAGCGCCTTCGGGCTCGCCGCCGACGCGCGGTGCCTGCCGGCCAAGACCATGCTCGAGCGGGTCGCGGACCAGCAGCGCCGCGAGTTCGAGGATTATCTGACCGGCAAGGGCCATGTCGACGCGGCACCGGCCTGGCTCGACTGGGATGTCGACAGCGGGAACGCCCTGGTCCTGCAGCATTTTCCGTTCCGCCGTCCCGGATCGGAGGGGCGATCGCCGGTGCCCGCCGGCCTGCTCGTCAGCGCCGAGCCGCAGTACCAGGAATGGACGCGCCTCGAGCAGTCGGCCCGGGAGTCGAACGCCGCCAACACCCGCAAGAGCCGGTTCCTCGCCCGGCTGAGCCACGAGTTGCGGACACCGCTGAACGCCATCATCGGCTTCGCCGAGCTGATGGAGCACGAGACCCTGGGGCCGGTCGGCACCCCGCGCTACAAGGACTATCTCGCCGACATCGGCGCCAGTGGGCGCCACCTGCACGAACTGATCAACGACATCATCGACATCTCGCGGGTCGAGACTGGCGAGATGGACCTCAGCGAATCGATCCTGCCGATCCGCAATGAACTCGAGGCCTGCTTCCGTTTCATCCGGGAACGGCTGGAGGCGGCCAAGCTCGAGTTCGTTTTCGACGTGCCCGATGCCCTGCCGAAGCTCCGAGCAGACCCGCTGCGCTTCCGCCAGATCCTGCTCAATCTGCTGTCGAACGCGATCAAGTTCACCAGGCCGGGCGGCGAGGTCGGGATCTCGGTGCGGGTGACGACCGACGGCTCGCTGCGCATCTCGGTCGCCGACACCGGCATCGGCATGGACGAGGCCGGGCTGCGCCGGGCGATCGAGCCGTTCGGGCGGATCAGCGACGACCAGTACGGGCCGACAGAGGGCACCGGGCTCGGGCTGCCGATCGCCCGCGGCCTGATGGCGCTGCACGGCGGCCGGATGGAAATCGAGAGCGCACCGGGGGCCGGCACCACGGTGAACCTGATCTTCCCGCCGTCGCGACTGATTCCGGCCGACTGAGTCCGCAGACCGGGTTCTGGTCAAGGAGAAGGCAGATAGCCGCAGGCTCGGTGCCTGCAGGAGAGGCAGCGCGCCGAGGTTCTGCTTGCCACTCGCGTTCGCAGACGCATATATTGCACTGCACAATTCAGACTTTCTTCCACTTCAGACGCATCAGCAGGAGGCCGCCCATGGCGCCAGAAGGTTCGGTCGGACGCCGAGAGCCATCGATCGAGGAATTGCACGGTTACTACCTCGAGGACCTCGCCGTCGGCATGACCGCCGTGTTCGGCAAGACGGTGACCGAGGCCGACCTGGTGATGTTCGCGGGCGTGTCGGGCGACACCAATCCGCTTCACCTGGACGAGGAGTTCGCCAGCCGCACCCGGTTCGGCGGCCGCATTGTTCACGGCATGCTGACCGCAAGCCTGATCTCCACCCTGATCGGCACCAAACTGCCGGGGCCGGGGTGCATCTACATCAGCCAGGACCTTCGGTTCCGGGCGCCGGTGCGGGTCGGCGACACCGTCGAGACGCGGGCAACCGTCACCGAGATCGAGGCCGACCGCCGGCGGGTCATCCTGAAGACCGAATGCACGGTCAAGGGGCAGACCGTGCTCGACGGCGTGGCGAAGATCCTGGTCCCGTCGCGCGGCGAGATGTGAGCGCGCGCCGGCCGGCGTTCCCTGCGATCGCGCGAATTGCCAGCCGGGCGGCGACTCACTAGGGTCCGGCCGCATGCGGGTCCATCGTGATTTCCATGCATTGCCTGCAGACGCCCGCGGCTGCGTCGTCGCGCTGGGCAACTTCGACGGCGTCCACCGCGGCCACCAGGCGGTGTTCGGTGCGGCGCGCGCGATCGCGCGCCGGGACCGGCTGCCGTTGGCGGTGCTGACCTTCGAGCCGCATCCGCGCGCGCTGTTCAACCCCGAGGCGCCACCGTTCCGGCTGACGCCGTTCCGGCCCAAGCTGCGGCTGATGGAGGCGCTTGGCGTCGAGCGCGCCTTCGTCCTGCGCTTCACCCGCGCCCTGTCGCTGATGCCGGCCGAGAGCTTCGCCCGCGACGTGCTGATCGGCCAGCTCGGCGCCCGGCACATCGTCGTGGGCTACGACTATGTCTTCGGCCATCAGCGACGCGGCACCGCAGAGCTGCTGGGCGGCGTGGCGGAAGCCGGCGGCTTCGCCTTCACCTGCGTCGAGCCGGTCTCGGGCGACAGCGAGCCGGAGGTGTTCTCGTCGACCCGGGCCCGGTCCCACCTGCGCGACGGCGCGCCGGCCAAGGCGGCGCAGATCCTCGGCCGCAACTGGGAGATCGAGGGCCGGGTGCGCACCGGCCGCCGGCTCGGCCATACCATCGGCGTGCCGACCGCCAACATCGCGCTCGACGGCTACCTGCGCCCGGCTTTCGGCGTCTACGCCTGCCACGTCGCGCTTGACGAGGGCGGCGCGACCCGGTGGCTGGACGGCGTGGCCAATATCGGTGTCCGGCCCACCGTCGGCGGCAGCGGCGAGCTGCTGGAGGTCCACCTGTTCGACTTCGCAGGCGACCTTTACGGCCGCCGGCTGCGGGTGGCGCTGGCCGAGTTCCTGCGCGGCGAGGCGCGGTTCGACGGCCTGCCGGCGCTCAAGGCCCAGATCGCCAGCGACATGGAGCAGGCACGTGCGCTGCTTTCCGGCCGGGTGCCACTGCGGGCCTGAGCCGCGGCGAGCGGATTTGTCCCGATATTCGCGGTTGCCAACGACAGTGCCGCACCCCTAGGATCGCGCCCCGTCGAGAAAAGGGTTGCATCGTGCCGACACAGGGCTGCCGGGCAGAGAAGCGAATTACCGACCCGGCCTGCTGACCGCGGGCCGGGCCGGCCACGACCCCTATTCCCGTTCGCGCGCCGAACACAGGTGCCGCCGGACGCCGCCCCCAGGACCGGGCCGCGCCGGCAGCGACCAAGCGATTGAACCAAGCCGATGAGCACCACCAAAGACCGCACCGCCGCGCCTGACTACCGCGACACCGTCTTCCTGCCGGCGACCGAGTTCCCGATGCGCGCCGAACTGCCCAGGCGCGAGCCGCTGCTGCTGGAGCGCTGGGCGAAGCAGGACCTGTGGGGGCAGATCCGGGCGGATTCACACGGGCGCGAGACGTTCATCCTGCATGACGGCCCGCCCTACGCGAACGGCCACCTGCACATCGGCACCGCGCTGAACAAGATCCTGAAGGACGTGGTCAGCCGCTCGCAGCAGATGCTGGGCAAGGATTCCAACTACGTGCCCGGCTGGGACTGCCACGGTCTGCCGATCGAATGGAAGGTCGAGGAGCGCTACCGGGCCGAGGGGCGGGACAAGGACGCGGTGCCGGTCAACGAGTTCCGTCGCGAGTGCCGGGAATTCGCCAACCACTGGCTGAACGTGCAGCGCGACGAGTTCAAGCGCCTGGGCACCGCCGGGGACTGGGACAACCGCTACGCCACCATGGACTTCGCGTCCGAGGCGCAGATCGCGCGCGAGCTGATGAAGTTCGCCGCCTCCGGCCAGCTTTATCGCGGCTCCAAGCCGGTGATGTGGTCGGTGGTCGAGAAGACCGCCCTCGCCGAGGCCGAGGTCGAGTACCACGACTACCGCTCGGACACGGTGTGGGTGAAGTTTCCGGTGACCGTACCGCCGGAGCACCACCCCTCCGCCGCCCTGGTCGACGGTGCGGCTGTCGTGATCTGGACCACCACGCCGTGGACCATCCCGGGCAACCGCGCGATCAGCTTCTCGTCGCGGATCGCCTACGGGCTGTATGAGGTGACGGATGCACCGGCCGACAACTGGGTCAAGCCGGGCGACCGGCTGGTGCTAGCGGATTCGCTGGCGGCCGACATGTTCGCCCAGGCGCGGATCGCGGCCGACGGCTATCTCCGGCGTGGCACCGTCGACCCGACCGGCCTGACCTGTCGCCACCCGCTGCATGCGATCGGCTACGATTTCGTGGTGCCGCTGCTCGACGGCGAGCATGTGACCGAGGAGGCCGGCACCGGCTTCGTCCACACCGCCCCCGGGCATGGCACCGACGACTTCGAGATCTGGTCTGCCAGCGAGGCGGCCCTGAAGGGGCGAGGCATCGAGACCCGGATCCCGTTCACCGTCGACGGCGACGGCCGGTTCACCGCCGAGGCCCCAGGCTTCGAGGGCAAGCGGGTGCTGACCGAAGCCGGCGACAAGGGCGACGCCAACCAGGCGGTGATCGACGCGCTGCTCGCCGCCGGGATGCTCGCCGCCCGCGGCCGGCTGGACCACCAGTACCCGCACAGCTGGCGGTCGAAGAAGCCGGTGATCTTCCGTAACACGCCGCAATGGTTCATCAGCATGGGCGACAAGCGCGGACCGGACGGCCTGCGCGGCAAGGCCCTGAAGGCGATCGACGAGACCGCCTTCTATCCGCCGCGCGGCCAGAACCGCCTGCGCGGAATGATCGAGCAGCGGCCGGACTGGGTGATCTCGCGCCAGCGGGCCTGGGGCGTGCCCATCACCGTGTTCGTCAACACCGCGACCGGGGCGCTGCTGCAGGATCCGGCTGTCAACGAGCGGATCGCGACCGCCTTCGAGGCAGAAGGCGCCGATGCCTGGTTCGCCGATGGCGCCAAGTCGCGTTTCCTGGGCAACACCTACGATTCCGACGACTGGGAGAAGGTCGACGACATCCTCGACGTCTGGTTCGAGAGCGGGTGCACCCATGCCTTCGTGCTCGAGAAGCGGCCGGACCTGAAATGGCCGGCGTCGCTGTACCTGGAGGGCTCCGATCAGCATCGCGGCTGGTTCCATTCATCCTTGCTGGAAAGCTGCGGGACCCGCGGCCGGGCACCCTATGACGCCGTGCTGACCCACGGCTTCGTCATGGCAGAGGACGGCCGCAAGATGTCCAAGTCGCTGGGCAACCAGGTGTTTCCCGAAGAGGTGATCGGCGAGTATGGCGCAGACATCCTCCGGCTCTGGGTGGTCGGCTCCGACTATTCCGACGACCTGCGCATCGGGCCGGAGATCATCAAGCGCCACGTCGACCTTTACCGGCGGATCCGCAACACCTACCGCTATCTGCTCGGCAACCTCGCCGGCTTCTCGCCGGCCGAGCGGGTGGCGCCGGAAGCGATGCCGGAACTGGAACGCTGGGTGCTGCACCGCCTGAGCGAGCTGGACGGGGTGATGCAGACGACCACGGCAGGCTTCGACTTCCACAGCCAGTTCACCGAGCTGCACAACTTCTGCACCAGCGACCTCTCGGCCTTCTATTTCGACATCCGCAAGGACGCTCTCTATTGCGAGCGGCCGGACAGCCCGGTGCGGCGGGCGGCGCGGACGACGCTGGACATCCTGTTCCAGGCGCTCGCCACCTGGCTGGCGCCGGTGCTGGTGTTCACCGCGGAGGAGGCCTGGCTGACCCGGCACGGCGAGCAGGCCGACAGCGTGCATCGCCAGTTGTTCGCACGCGCCCCCGCCGACTGGGCCGACCCCGCGCTCGACGCCAAGTGGAGCCGGATCCGCGCCCTGCGCCGCGCAATCACCGGCGCGCTGGAGATCGCCCGCAACGAGAAGCGGATCGGCTCGTCGCTGCAGGCCCATCCGGTGGTCTACGCGCCGTACGCCTATCACGAAGCGCTGCAGGGCCTCGACCTCGCCGAGATCGGCATCACCTCGGCCGCCGACCTGGTCGACGCCACGCCGCCCGAGGACGCGTTCAGGCTGCCCGACCTGCCCGATGTGGGCGTCGTGGTCGGCATGGCCGCCGGCGAGAAATGCGCCCGCTGCTACCGGGTCCTGCTGGAGGTCGGCAGTGATCCCAATGCGCCGCAGACCTGCGTCCGCTGCGCCGACGCCGTGCACGCCGCGCGGAGTGCGGCAGCATGAGCGCGATGGCGGAGCGTCCGCGCCGGGGCAAGGCAGCAGGCCTGCTCGCTCGCACCGGGCTGCTGGTCGCGGTGGTGTTTATCCTCGACCAGGCGACCAAATACTGGGCGGTGGCGCTGCTGTTCGGCCGCGACTTCAACGACCCGGACCTGTTCGCGGCGCTGCCGCCACGCGCGATCGAGGTGACCGGCTTCCTGAACTGGGTGCTGGTCGGCAATACCGGCGTTTCTTTCGGGCTGTTCGCCGGCGCAGGGCTTTGGCTGTTCATCCCGATCGCCCTTATTATTGCCGCATTTCTGTTAGGATGGTTGCTGCGCAGCGGCATGCGCTGGCTGGTCTGGCCCGTTGGGCTGATCATCGGCGGCGCAGTCGGCAACGTCGTCGACCGGCTGCGCTTCGGCGCGGTGATCGACTTCATCGACGTGCATGCGGCGGGCTATCATTGGCCGGCTTTCAACGTCGCCGACTCCGCGGTGTTCATCGGCGTAGGGATCGTGCTGCTGGAGGCATTTCTGGGTCCGAAGAAAGAAGCAGGAGCCGAGGGGGGATGAGTACCGGGATCTTTCGAGTTGCGCAGATCGGCGCGCTAGCCGCGGCGGTGGCGGTCACCGGCTGTTCCGATTTGAGCCAAGCCATCGGCCTGTCGCGACGCACGCCGCCCGACGAGTTCCAGGTGGTCACCCATGCACCGCTCTCGCTGCCGCCGGAATTCGCCCTGCGGCCGCCCGCACCGGGAGAGACCGGACCTGGAACCACGACGCCGCAGGCGCAGGCGCGCGCAGCCGTCACCGGCAGCACCGGCGCGCCGACCGGCAGCACCACCCAGGGCGAGAATGCCCTGCTGGCCACGGCGGGCGCCATCGGCGTCGACCCGTCGATCCGCCTGACCATCGATGCCGAAAGCAGGATCGAGTCCGAATCCACCGGCTCCGGCCTGGCCGACTTCCTTCTGTTCTGGCGCGAGACGCCGCCGGCCGGCGTGATCGTGGACGCCGCCGGCGAGGCGCAGCGGATCCGGGAGAACCAGGCGGCGGGCCGTCCGATCACGGCCGGCGAGACCCCGGTCATCGAGCGTACAAGCGGGGGCATTCGCCTGTTCTGAGTCTCCGAGCGCGTTCGGCTTGGCCGGGACACGGACATCCCCTACTGTGCCGCTCGGTGGCTGCCGCGGCCCGTACAGCGGGCCGACGACGCAATGACGGCTGCTGCCGGGTGGGCAAGGGAGACTTCGATGACTCGACGGACAAGGTCACACCGGGCGACTGCCGTGGCGCTCGGCCTGCTCGGTTTCGGCTTCGCGCCAGCCCTGGCGGAAGGGGTGTTCAACCCCGAGCTGTTCACCCTCGACAACGGTCTTCGGGTGGTGCTGATCGAGAACCAGGCCATGCCGGCGACGGGACACATCGTCTATTACGGAATCGGCTCCGCCGACGAGGCGCCCGGCCAGTCCGGCCTGGCGCACCTGTTCGAGCACCTGCAGTTCAAGGGCACCCCCAGCCATCCGGACGGCGCCTTCTCCGACGAGATCGCGCGCGTCGGCGGCAGCGAGAACGCGTTCACCAGCTGGGACTACACGGCCTACTACCAGATCGTGGCGCCCGAGCATCTGGCCCGAATGATGGAGATGGAAGCCGACCGGATGACCAACTCGGTGCTGACGCCGGAAGTCATCGATACCGAGCGGCTGGTGGTCTATGAGGAGTACAACACCCGGATCGGCAACGAGCCGTCCTCCTGGCTGGGAGTCGAGGTGCGCAGCGCGCTGTTCACCCATCATCCCTACGGCGTGCCGATCATCGGCTATATGAGCGAACTGGCGTCGGCCGACCACGCCATGATCATCGACTTCTACGAGACCTGGTACGCGCCGGGGAACGCGGTGGTCGTGGTCGCCGGGCCGGTGACGCTCGACGAGCTGCGCGTGATGGCCGAGGAAGCCTACGGTGGGATCCCTGCCGCGGAGACTCCCGAGCGCCGGCGCGTGGCCGAACCGGACCATTTTGCCCCGCGACGCGTCGTGCTGGAGCATCCGCAGCTCGGCCAGGCATCATGGAGCCGGTACTATCTCGCGCCCAGCTACACCGCCGGCGCCAGCGAGCACGCCTATGCGCTGCAGGTGCTGTCGGAAATCATCGGCCACGGCACCGACAGCAGGCTGTATCAAAGCTTGGTGCTCGACCAGGGCATCGCGGTGGGCGCCGGCTCCGGCTACAATCCCGATCCGATGGACATGGGCACCTTCGTGCTCTGGGGCAGCCCGCCGGTCGGCGAGGACGACACCGCGGCGATCGCGGCCATCGAGGCGGCAATCGAGGCCGAGATCGCGCGGCTGCTCGAAGCCGGCGTGACCGAGGCAGAGGTCGAGGCAGCGGTCACGCAGCTGCAGGCCGACGCGATCTTTGCCAGGGACTCGCTGATGCTGGGTGCCAACGTGATCGGGCAGGCGCTGATCACCGGTCGCAGCATCGAGGACGTGGAATCGTGGCCGGAGCATATCGCGGCCGTCACCGCCGACGACGTCAACGCTGCGGCGCGCGCCGTCTTTGTCCTGAACAACTCGGTCACCGGCATCGCCCTGCCGACACCGGCGATGTAGGAGGCCGCCGATGAGCGTGCGTTCCCGGTTCGAATCCCTGGCCCGTGCCACCGCCGGCGCGATGGTTCTCGCCCTTGCCTCCTTTTCCGGAGCCCAGGCCTTCGTCGGCGAGCGGGTGGTCAGCCCGGGCGGAATCGAGGCATGGCTGGTCTCGTCGGCGGAGATCCCGCTGATCAGCGTGAACTTCTCTTTCGAGGGCGGCTCGTCACTCGACCCCGAAGGCAAGGAAGGGGTGGCCGAGCTGGTGTCGTACATGCTCGACGAAGGCGCGGGCGACATGGACTCCCGGGCCTTCCAGTCCGCGCTCAATACCAACTCGATCTTCATGCGCTTCAGTGCCGGGCTCGACGAGTTCGGCGGGTCGCTCTACACGCTCAGCGCCAACCGAGACCTCGCCTTCTCCCTGCTCAACAAGGCGCTGACCGCGCCGCGCTTCGACGAGGAGCCGCTGGGGCGGATGCGGGCGGCGCTGCTGGTGCAGCTGCGCGACGCGATGCGCGACCCCTGGTCGATCGCCTCGCGTGCCTGGTGGGCGACAGCCTATCCGGACCACCCTTATGGCCGGCCGATCCAGGGCACCGAGCAGTCCGTGCTGGCGATTGCCCGCGCCGACCTGCAGGAGTTCGCCCGCACCCGGTTTGCCAGGGATAATCTGGTAATCGGCGTGGTCGGCGACATCACCGCCGAGGAGCTCGGGCCCCTGCTCGACGAGACCTTCGGCGCGCTGCCCGAACATGCAACTCCGTGGGCGGTGCCGGATGTCGAGATGCAGGGCCGCGGCGAGATCGTGCTGGTCGAGATCGACCTGCCGCAGACCAACTTCCTGTTCGGGCAGCCCGGACCGGTCACCCGCTCAGAGGCGTTTCACGCGGTCAATGTTGTCAACCGCGTGCTCGGCGGCGGCAGCTTCAGCGGATGGCTGTACCGGGAGATACGCGAGCGACGGGGCCTCACCTATGGCGTCTCGACATGGCTGCATGGCCTGGAGCATACCGGGCTGATCATGGGCAGCACCTCGACCGTCAACGCGCGCGCCGGCGAGACGTTGCAGATCCTGTTCGAGCAATGGGAGAAGATGGCCGCCGAGGGCCCTTCCGCCGCCGAGGTGGAGGAGGCGAGGCTGTACATCAACGGCTCCTATCCACTGCGCTACGACGATACCGCGTCGATCGCCTCGGCATTGCGCGGCTGGCAGCAGCTCGATCTCCCGCCGGACTACTACCACGTCCGCCATGCACTGGTCGACGCGGTCACCCCGGAGATCGCGCTGGAGACTGCCCGGCAGTGGTACAATGTCGAGGATCTTCTGGTGGTCGTCGTCGGCCGTCCCGTCGGGATCACGCCGACCCGTGTCGCCTCCGACCAGATGAAGGCGATGATCGGCCTGCCGGAGGAAGAGGACGAGACAGACCAGTAGCCGACGGTCAGGTTATCACCGCCGGGTGTTCAGGATCATTACCGCGAATTTAGCCATCGCTGCTTCCCTGCCTGAATAGAACCCACTAGATTCTGCTGAATCGGGCGGGGAAGCACAAATAACAATGTCGTCGATTCGGATCTTGCCGTTGACGCTGGTCAACCGCATTGCGGCCGGCGAGGTCATTGAGCGCCCGGCGGCAGCGGTCAAGGAACTGGTCGAAAACGCGCTCGACGCTCAGGCGACGCGGATCGAGATTTCGCTCGAACAGGGTGGCAAGAGCCGCATCGTGGTGGTGGACGACGGCACCGGCATGGATGCCGGCATGCTGACCCTGGCGGTGCAGCGGCACGCAACCTCGAAGCTTCCCGACGACGATCTGGTCGACATCCGCAGCCTTGGCTTCCGCGGCGAGGCGCTGCCGTCGATCGGTGCGGTCGCCCGGATGACGCTGACCAGCCGCCCGGCCGGTGCCGACGGCGCCTGGTCGCTGACCGTCGACGGCGGCGCGACCGGAACGCCGATGCCCGCTGCCCACCCGCCAGGCACTCGGGTGGAAATCCGTGACCTGTTCTATGCCACCCCCGCCCGGCTGAAATTCCTCAAGACCGACCGATCCGAGTTGACGATGGTGCTCGAAACCGTCGACCGGCTGGCGATGGCCCATCCGGCCGTCGCGTTCCGGATCAGCGACGGCGGCACGACTAAGCGCGACTATCCGGCCTGCCCGCCCGGGCTCGCCGCCACCGGGGAGGGGCGGCTGAAGCGGCTGGCCGCGGTTATCAGCCGGGACTTCGCCGACAATGCCCTGCAGATCCGCGCCGAGCGCGAGAGCCTCAGGCTTACAGGCTTTGCCGGCCTGCCGACGCTCAGCCGGGCGACCGCCCAGGCGCAGTACCTGTTCGTCAACGGCCGGCCGGTGCGTGACCGGCTGCTGATCGGGGCGGTGCGCGGCGCCTACCAGGATTTCCTCGCCCGCGACCGCCACCCGATGGTCGCACTGTTCCTCGACTGCCCGGCGAGCGAGGTAGACGTCAATGTGCACCCCGCCAAGGCCGAGGTGCGGTTCCGCGACGCAGGCCTGGTCCGCGGGCTGATCGTTGGCGCCCTGCGCCACGCGCTGGCCGAGGCCGGCCACCGGGCCTCGACCACGGTTGCGATCGGTGCCCTCGGCGCGATGCGGGCCCCGGACAGCCGCGGCGGCGGCCACGGTGGCTTTGCGGCCCACGGCTGGCGTCCCGGGCCGGGGCTGGCAGAGGCCGCGATGGCGTATCAGGCGCCGATAGCGCTTGCCCCCTCGGCACGCGCCGAAGCCTCGCCGGACGCCCTTGCCGGAGATCGGGCTCCGGCACCACTCCGCGACTATCCGCTGGGCGCGGCGCGGGCCCAGTTGCACGAGACCTACATCGTCGCCCAGACGGCCGACGGGCTGGTGATCGTCGACCAGCATGCGGCCCATGAGCGGCTGGTCTACGAGCGGATGAAGCGGGCGCTCGCCGAGAGCGGCGTCGCCCGCCAGGGCCTGCTGATTCCCGAGGTGGTCGAGCTCGACGAGGCAGCTGCCGAGCGCCTGGCCGGGCGCGCCGGGGAGCTGGCAGAGCTCGGTCTGGTAATCGAGCGCTTCGGCCGCGACGCGATCGTGATCCGCGAGACGCCGGCGCTGCTCGGCAAAGTCGACGCGGCCGGCCTGGTTCGCGACCTGGCCGACGAGCTGCAGAGCCTGGACGAGTGCCTGTCGCTGAAGGAGCGGCTGGAGGCGGTCTGCGGCACGATGGCCTGCCACGGGTCGGTTCGGGCCGGGCGCCGACTGACCGGCGACGAGATGAACGCGTTGCTGCGCCAGATGGAGGCAACGCCGCATTCGGGCCAGTGCAACCACGGCCGGCCGACCTACGTCGAGCTCAAGCTCGGCGACATCGAACGTCTGTTCGGGCGACGCTAAGTGGAGGGAATGTATCGAATTATAAATGATCAAATGCGATCTAAAGTTAATCGCGCGTAAATAAGGGCTGCATAATGTCGGCTCAAGACAAGGCAAGTTCGGGGTGTACTTTCTGAAGCGCTGGCGCGGAAGCCGGTTTTCAGAGTCATGTGGAAGGACGATCGATGCTCAAGACCGCTTCTGGTGGCGTAATTCTCGCGCTCTTGGCGCTTGCCGGCTGCTCCAGCGGCAGTGACGGTCCGTCGCTCTCCGCGCGGGGTGCACCGGTCGGCGACAGCTACATGGCCAATGCGGAAGGGGCGGTGTTCAGCGGCGGCCAGAGCGATTTCGCGCCGATGGCCATCGGGTCGATGATGGGCGATACGCCGCGCCAGAGCCTGCCGCTATCCCAGGCGATCCAGCTCGCCGAGCGGCCGACCGGCGAGATGTTCGTACACGACATCCCCGGCCGCAAGCTGGTTTCGCGCGAGATCGCCCAGGTGGCCAGCGGCAACACGATGATGGGCCCGCGGCTCTCGGTGCATTACAGCCCGAACGGCGATGCCGAGATGCAGATCTTCAGCCAGAACTACAGCGGCGCGTGGCGGGTGAGCGGCAACGATATGATGTGCCACAGCTTCCCGAGCTTTGCGCCGTGGAGCGGCAGCGAAGTCTGCTACGAGTGGTACCTGGACGGCAACCGCCTCTCGACCTACGAGCCGGTCACCGGCGCCGGAGCGACCCGGGGCGAGAACACGCTGGTCGCCGGCAACCGGGTCCGCTGACCCGCCTTCATCGTCCTTCCAGTACGGTCCCGCACCCCGCGCCGCCCAGGCGCGGGGTGTTGCCGTTTCGAGCGCCTGGTTGCTTCGGCTCAGGCCAGGGCCTGCTCCAGGTCGGCGATCAGGTCGCCGGTGTCCTCGATGCCGCAGGACAGCCGGACCAGACCGTCGCCGATGCCGAGCGCTGCACGGGTTTCGGGCGGGATCGAGGCGTGGGTCATGATGGCCGGATGCTCGATCAGGCTCTCCACCCCGCCCAGGCTCTCGGCGAGCGCGAAGATTTCCACCCGCTCCAGGAAGCGGCGCGCGTCATCGAGGCCGCCGGCGAGTATCGCGGTGATCATGCCGCCGAAGCCACCGATCATCTGACGCCGGGCCAGATCGTGCTGCGGATGGCTCGGCAGCCCGGGATAGATCACCTGCGCCACCTTCGGATGCGATTCGAGAAACGCGGCGATCGCCTGGCCGCTGCGGCTGTGCTGCCCGATGCGCAGCGGTAAGGTCTTCATCCCGCGCAGCGCGAGGAAGGAATCGAACGGGCCGAGAATGCCCCCGACCGCGTTCTGGAGGAAAGCGATGTCCTTAGCCAGGTCGGGCCGCGGGCCGACCACGACGATGCCGCCGACCATGTCGGAGTGACCGTTGATGAACTTGGTGACCGAGTGGACAACGATGTCGAAACCCAGGTCGAGCGGGCGCTGCAGCACCGGCGTGGCGAAGGTGTTGTCGGCGACCGAAATCAGCCCGTGGCGCTTGGCCAGCTCGGCGACCGCGGCAAGGTCGACCAGGCGCATCATCGGGTTGGTCGGCGTCTCGACCCAGATCATTCTGGTGTTCGGCCGGATCGCGGCGGCGATCGTCCGCGGATCGGTCATGTCGACAAGGCTGAAGTCGAGGTTGGCGCTGCGCTTGCGGACCCGCTCGAACAGCCGGTAGGTACCGCCGTAGAGGTCGTTCATCGCGATGACGTGGTCGCCATGGTTGAGCAGTTCGAGCACCGTCGCGGTCGCCGCCATGCCGGAGGCGAAGGCGAAACCCGCCTCTCCGTTCTCCAGGTCGGCGACGCAGGCTTCGAACGCGGCACGGGTCGGATTGCCGGTGCGGGCGTATTCGTAGCCCTTGTGCCGGCCCGGGCTCTCCTGCACGAAGGTGGAGCTGGCGTAGATCGGCGTCATGATGGCGCCGGTGGTCGGATCGGGCCGCTGTCCGGCATGAATGGCGCGCGTGGCGATGCCGAGGCGGTTCGGCTTGGGATCGGTCATCGGGCGGTCCTGGGGCTGGCTTCGGGAAGCCGGCCCGGCATCGCCCGAATCGCCGGCTGCGTCAAGCCTGCCCGGGGTCGTGGGGCCATGCGTAGCCGGTGCCGGTCCACCTGAGGAGGAAGCTGCAGCCCCCGTCGCGGCCGCACTGGCCGGCCAATCCGAGATCGCGGTAGCCGCCGTTGCTGCCGGGCAGCAGGTATAACCGGTTGGCGGCGTCGCCATCGCCATCATTGACGGCGCGCCAGCCGCCGCCGGTGTTCTCGAACACCCAGAAATTGCAGACATTGCCGCTGCCGCAATAGGGGCCGGAATGGATCATCACGATCGCGTCGTCCCGGCCGTCACCATTCAGGTCCGGCCGCGCCACCCTGACATCGGCCGCAGCCCCGCCGGAGATGGCAATCGGCTCGGCGAGGTGTCGCTCGACCAGGGCCCGCTCGTCGGCGTCCAGGCTGGAGCGGAACGCGACCGGCGTACCGGCGCTGAGGTCCGGCTCCTGCTGTGCGGCCCTCGAGAGCAATCCGGGGCCCGGCTGCAACACCGCGGACTGCCCGCTTGCCAGGCCCTGCCCGCTCTCGGTCGCAGGCCCTGCCGCCGGTTCGAGTCCAGCCAGGTCCCGGGTGTCGCTGCAGCCCGCCAGCAGCACCAGTGCCGCCACGCCCATGGCTGTCCCGCAGCCGAGCCTCCGATAGTTCAGCATTGCGCCCCCCACGTAGCGTTCGGTCCAGACGGAGCTTTCGCCTGGACCTTGCACAACGAACCGGGAGGGCCCGGGTTGCGCGGCGCGGCAAGCTGTCGCAGCGGCGAACCTATTCCAGATCGAGCGGCCGGCAGTCGCGGTTGCCGTCCCACTGGTAGAGCGCCCCGTCGAACCGGAGGTCGAATGTGCACATGTCCAGCGCACACTGCCCGTGGATGCGAACATCCCGGTAGCCGTTGGTCGCGGTCGGCAGGATCGACACGCAGGACGCGGCGTCCTCGCCGTCGCTGAGCGCCCGCCAGCCATCACCTGCCTGCTGGTAGACCCAGAGGTTGCAAACATCGCCGGACCCGCACCAGGCATTCGCCTTGATGATGACGAAGAGCTCGTCGGTGCCGTCGGCGTCCAGGTCGAACTCGGCCACCGTCGGCCGGGCCGGACCACGGCTGGCGGCGATCTCATCGGCGAACTCGGCCTCGATCAGATCCCGTTGCCGCGCGGTCAGCGTCGACGAGAATACAAGCTCCCGCAGTGGGTCGTCGGACACCGTGACCGATTGCGGCAACTCCGGCACTGGCGCCGCTGCGGCAGTCGTCACCAGGGTCACCTGCTCGTCCCCCGCCGCCACGTCAGGCCCCGACCCCTCCGGCGCCGTGCACCCCGCGACAAGGCCGATCATTGCCGCCAGCCCCAGCGCGCGCCCTGCTCCGATTTCACGCATCGTCTTCCCCATCTCGGTTTGGAAGCCGAGACAAGCCAGATCCTCCGAACGATTCAATGATCTAGCGCAATCGTACCGGGGCGCCGCAGTCCTGGCTGCGGCGCCCCGTGTCATGCTTACAGGGTGAGGCTGCGGGCGTAGCCGCCGAGCGCGTCGCGGGCGGCGGTGAGCGCGTCCTCGGCGTCGGCGATCGCGGTCAGCAGCGCGTCCAGCTCC
>JBHJOG010000305.1:0-8823 GCA_050329975.1 Alphaproteobacteria bacterium
GCGGGTTGCCGTAGGCGTCCACCGGGGCTGCCTCGGTCGCCCCGGTCACCGCGAAGTTGATCAGCCCGTCGCCGTAGAAGTCGACCGTGAACGCCGTGCCCGAGGCCAGCACCACCGCGCCGGTGCGCGCCTGGATCAGCCCGTTGTTGGCGACGCCGGGCCCGACCAGCGCGGCCAGGCCCTGGTCGGCGACCGTGATCGTCCCGGCGTTGGTCACGCTGGCGGTGGCGAAGTTCGGGTCGTACTGGTCGAACACCAGCTGGTCGGCCATGAAGTTCTGGTTGAGGATGTCGAGCGTCGACGCGGTGATCGCGCCCACATCCACATGCGCGCCCGCGCCGAAGGCGATCCCGGCCGGGTTGACCAGCGTGATCGAGCCCGCCCCGGTCAGCGAGCCCAGGATCACCGATGCCTCGCCCGACAGCACCCGGTTCAGCGCCGCCATGAACGCCGCCTGGTCGAAATGCACGCTCTCGTGCGCCGCAATGTCGAACGACTGCCACTCGATGATGACGTGGCTCGACCCCTGGTTGATCACCACCGAGTTCTCGCCATAGGAGATCGTGGCGTCGCCCTCGATCACCGTCCCGCCCTGCGGCAGCGCATAGGCCGCACTCGACAGCAGGCTCGACCCCACCACCGCAACCGACGTGATCGCAGAGGTCGCCCGCAAGGCAAAACGATGCCGACGGCGCTCCATGCGCACCGGCAAGCCCGCCTGTCCCCACGTCGAAAGGCCGTCCAGCCCGTGGTTGGTGTCCTTGCTGGATCCACGACGTGTGATCTGGCCGGTCATTGCTCGCCCCCTTTGAGTGCGCATGGAACCACGCGCACGTTCAGAACCGTCTGTCGGACCCGAAGGCCCATACCTGTCCCAACCGCCTGCATTAACGAAGCGTTAAGATACAGTCAAGAATTTTCGATTCATTAGAGTCAAATCAAGCCGACAAAAATTAACCATAATGCGGCTCATATCTGAGACCGCCACCAAATGTCTGGAACTATTCCGAGTATTTCTAAGTAAATATGAGTTGCAAGATTAACTCATATACAGAGTATACTCCCTTTTTTCCAAGATCCGACTAATCAATATTGACCACTACAAATGTCAGTCTATGTATTTTCATCTCCACAGAAACCATCTAGGCTACTATCTCGTCAAATTGCGTAACAATCCCACAGTCTGGATCAATCCGTGGCGATTGACCTGGTAGTTCATGGCGAGTTGCGACAGCTTGGCCGAATGCTCTCGGGACCATCCACAAACATCGCCGACTTCATCGCGCCCCGACTAGAAAACTGCTTCTACCGGCGCATACAATAGCGAGCGCCGTGTCACCACTCGGAACGCCCGGATCATTACAGGGCGGCCAGTTTCTTGTCACCTATCCTGACGGATCTACTCGCGCGGCCCGATAGCGTTTGCCGAATCGGCGAACTCAGGGTTGCTCCGATACTCGGGGAATCAGAAGGCGAACGGTTCGTGCTGGAACAGCCAGGTCTCGGTCAGCGCGCGGCCGTCCAGGCGCAGGAAGCAGCGCAGCTCTACCGGGTCGCCGCCGGGGGCTTCGGGGTCGAGATGGAGGTCGAACACCGCCCGCCAGGCCGGCGTGCCGACCACCTGCAGCGCGTAGGGCTCGACGATCCGACCGCGCGAGGTGTCGACCACCACCTCCACGTCGTAGCGCTGGCCAAGGCCGGCAATCGGCCCGTCGGCAAAGTCGACCACGAACTTGATGCCGTCGCCCGGCCGCGGCTCCCCCGGCACCCCGGCGCGCCCGAGTCGGGTGTGGACCACGCGTCCCACGTCCGGGGCCGGATAGGGATCGCTGGCCGTCCAATGCAGCCAGTAGGCGAAGTCGCGTCGGCCGCCCGCACGGATCGGCTCCGCCGGCACCCAGAAGGCGCCGATGTTGTCGTGGATCTCGTCGTCGGTCGGGATCTCGAGCAGCATCACGGCGCCCGGCCCCCAGGCGCCGTCCGGCTCGATCCATACCCCAGGCCGGCGGTTGTAGTAGACGCCGTCGTCCTCGTAGTTGTGGAACGCCCGGTCACGCTGCAACAGCCCGAAGCCGCGCGGATTGTCGTCGACGAAGACGCTGGTCCGCACCACCGAGGGGTTGTTCAGCGGCCGCCAGATTCGCTCTCCTGCCCCGGTCCACAACGCCAGCCCGTCGGTGTCGTGGATTTCCGGCCGCCAGTCGGTGGCCCGGTGGCGGTTGGTCTCGGAGAACCAGTACATGCTGGTCAACGGCGCGACCCCCAGCCGCGCCATCGGCCGGCGCAGAAACAGGCGCGCGGTTACGTGCATCACCGGGCCGTGCCCGGTCCGCGCCGCCTCGTCGGCGTCGAAGCGGCAGTCGAACCGGTAGGCACCGGCCAGGCTCGGGCCGTCGAGCAGGGCGCAGATCACGGCCCGGTGCCGGTCCGCCGGGTCCTGTTCCAGCCAGAAATCGGTGAAGCGCGGGAACTCCTCGCCGTCCGACATCGCGGTGTCGACCGCGATCCCGCGCGCCGACATCCCGTACTGGTCCTCCGCGCCCGCGCTGCGGAAATAGCTGGCGCCGAGGAAGGCGAGCCAGTCGTTCGGCCGCCCGTCCGCGCCATGCAGCCGGAACCCGGCAAAGCCGAGATCGTCCGGCAGCCGGCCGGCCAGCGCCGGGTCGTCGAACTCGAACAGCCCCCGGTCGAACGGGACGGTCCGGGCCGCACCGCCCTCGACCACATGGATGGCGACCTTCTGCTTGAAATACCTGCCCGGAAAGAACAGCTGCGCCGGGAACAGCCCCGGCTCGTCGCGCCACAGCGACGCATCGGCCCGGTAGCGGATACCCTGGTAGGCGGCGTAGTCGATCGACTCCAGAAGGTCGGCATGCGCGACCGGGGCCTCGACGTGCGGTGCTGCCGCCAGCGCTTCGGCACGCGCGGTCAGGCGCTCGAAGTCGAACGGCCCCGGCGCGCCGAGGCGCAGATGGCTGCGCCAATCGTCCGGGCCGGCGCCGGTACGCGCCTGGCCGGCGGCGCCCCGGGCCGAGAGAACCGCCGGCAACGCTGCCAGCAGCCGCATCGCGGCACGGCGGGTAAGGGGCACGATCATGTGTCACAACCACACCGAAACCGTGATGCCCTCAAGTCAAAGTTCTGCAATCTGCGGCCGCGTCAGTGGCGAAAATGCCGGGTTCCCGTGGTCACCATCGCCACCCCGCGCTCGTCGGCGACGGCGATCACCTCGTCGTCGCGCTTGGAGCCGCCCGGCTGGATCACCGCCTCGACGCCAGCTTCAGCGCAAAGCACCAGCCCGTCGGCGAAGGGAAAGAAAGCGTCGGAAGCGGCGACCGCGCCGACCGCCCGGCTGAGCAGTTCGCTGGCGTCGCGCGCCATCGCGGCCGCCTTGTCGACCGCGATCCGCGCCGCGTCGAGCCGGCTCATCTGCCCTGCGCCGATGCCGACAGTCGCCCCGTCGCGGGCGACGACGATGGCGTTCGATTTCACGTGCTTGACCACGATCTGGGCGAACACCAGGTCGCGGACCTCGCGGGCGTCGGGCGCACGCCGGGTCACCACCGACCACTGCCCGGCGTCCGGGTGCGCGGCGTCCTCGGTCTGGGCCAGGAAGCCGCCGGACAGCGGGCGCAGCACCAGCCGGCCGGCGTCTGGCGCCGGCATCGCGCCGGTGACCAGGATGCGCAGCGCCGGCTTCGCTTCCAGCAGTGCCAGTGCCGCCGGCTCGGCCGCAGGCGCGATCACCACCTCCAGAAAGGTCTGAGCCAGCACCTCGGCCAGGGCCAGGTCCAGCGGACGGTTCACCGCGACCACCCCGCCGAAGGCGCTGATCGGGTCGGCGACACGGGCCTTGACATAGGCTTCGGCCGGGTCGTCGCCGATGGCGACCCCACAGGGCGTGGCGTGCTTGATGATCGCCACCGCCGGCTCGGCAAATTCGGCGACCAGCGCCAGCCCGGCATCGGCGTCCATCAGGTTGTTGTAGCTGAGCGCCTTGCCCTGAAGCTGGCGGGCGGTGGCCGCCCCGGGGCGCCCGCTCCCGTCGATGTAGAGCGCCGCCTGCTGATGGGGGTTCTCGCCGTAGCGCAACGTCATGCTGCGACGGCCGCCGAGGGTCAGCACCTCCGGCAGCCGGTCGCCCCGCGCCTGCGCCAGCCAGCCGGCAATCATGCTGTCATAGCGCGCGGTATGGGCGAAGGCGGCCTGGGCCAGTCGCAGCCGGGTCTCTGCCGCCAGTCCGCCCTGCGCCGCCAGCTCCGCCAGCACCGGTGCGTAATCGGCCGGCTCGACCACCACCCCGACATGGCCGAAATTCTTCGCCGCGGCCCGGATCATCGCCGGACCGCCGATGTCGATCGATTCGACACAGTCGTCGAAGCCGGCACCGGAGGCCACCGTCTGGGCGAACGGGTAGAGGTTGACCACCAGCAGATCGATCATCGGGATGCCGTGCACCGCTGCCGCGGCCCGGTGGTCGGCCAGGTCGCGGCGGGCGAGCAGCCCGCCGTGGATCGCCGGATGCAGGGTCTTCACCCGGCCGTCCATGATCTCGGGAAAGCCGGTCAGATCCGCAACCTCGGTCACCGCCAGCCCGGCATCGCGGAGCGCGCGCGCGGTGCCGCCGGTGGACACCAGCGCCACCCCCTGGTCGGCAAGCCCTTTGGCGAAACCAGCCAAGCCCGATTTGTCGGAGACCGAGATGAGGGCCCGGCGGACCGGCGCGACGGCCTGGCTCATGCGTCCGACGTCACGATCGTGCCGTCTCCGTCGCGCGTGCCGGCGACAGGCCCCTCCCCGGCCCGGTCCGGCCGGTACTCGGGCACGAACTGGCGCAGCAGCTTCAGCACCCGGACGGTGTCGCCCTGCAGCGCAGCCTGGCGCAGGTCGTCGATGGCGCGGGCGAGAAAGGCGTGATCGGCCGCGCGCGGCGCGGCCAACCGGATGCCGTCGACCGGCGTGCGGTCCAGGGTCTCCATCTCGTGGAACAGGTCCTCGGCCAACCGCTCGCCGGGGCGCAGGCCGGTGATCCGGATCTCGACGTCGACGTCGGGACGCAAGCCGGCCAGCTGGATCATCCGACGCGCGAGGTCGACGATGCGGACCGGCGCGCCCATGTCCAGCACCAGGATCCGCCCCGGCGCCGCCGTCGTCTCGCCGACGCCGAGCACGGACGCCTGCAGCACCAGTTCCACCGCCTCCCGGATGGTCATGAAATACCGGACCGCGTCCTCATGGGTGACGGTCAGCGGGCCGCCCTGGGCGAGCTGGTGCTGGAACAGCGGCACCACCGACCCGCTCGAGCCGAGCACGTTGCCGAAGCGCACGGTGACGTAGCGTGGACGCCGCGCCGGCCCGTGCACGGCAGCGGCAGCGATGTCGCGCGCCTGGGCGTAGGCCTCGGCCAGCCGCTTCGTCGCACCCATCACGCTGACCGGGTTCACCGCCTTGTCGGTGGAGATCTGCACCATGGCGTGGACGCCGTGCTCGGCGCACAGGTCGGCGACGATGCGGGTACCGACCACGTTGGTCAGCGCGCCTTCCCCCGGGTTGGCCTCGACCAGCGGCACGTGCTTCAGGGCGGCAGCATGGAATACCAGCTCGGGCGCAGCCGCCGCGAAGACCGCCTCCATGCGCTTCCGGTCGCGGATGTCGGCCAGCACCGCCGCACGCGGGACGGCAGGCGCCTGCTCCGACAGGTCGCGGTCGATGGCGTAGAGGTTGTACTCGCTGGCGTCGACCAGGGTCAGCGTCGCCGGAATCAGGGCGGCGATCTGGCGGGTGAGCTCGGCACCGATGCTGCCGCCGGCGCCGGTAACGACAATCCGCCGGCCTTCGATCAGCGCCCGCATCGCCGGCCGGTCGAGCACCGCCTGCGGCCGGGCGAGCAGGTCCTCGATCGCGACCGGGCGCAGGGTGTCGGCGTCCCCGCGCTGCAGGGCGGCGAGGTCGGGCACCCGGGCAAGGGTCAGCCCGTTGGCGTCGGCAAGGTCGAGGAGCTGCTCGATGAACGCGTGCTTCACCCGCGACTTGGCCAGGATCAGGCGCTTCGGCGCCATGCCGCGGGCGCGCAGCCGGGCGATCACCTCCGGCAGGTCGTCAAGGTCGCCGAGCACGCGGACGCTGCGAATCTGGCGGCCGGTGCGCCGGCCTTTCTCGTCGATGATGCCGACCACCTCATAGGGTGCGTCGCGGCGGCGCGCCATCTCGCGGATGAACAGCTCAGCCTCGTCGCCCGCGCCCACCAGCAGCACGCGCGTGCGCCGCAGGTCGTCGCGCCTGTGCTCCAGCACATGCCCGGCGTGGCGGTCCTTGAACAACCGATAGGCCAGCCGGGGCCCGCCGAGCAGGGCCATCAGCACGAACCAGGTGATGATCAAGGTGGAGCGGGGAAACCCCTCCAGCCGGGTCACCAGGAACAGGATCGGGACATAGATCAGGAGTGTCAGCGTCACCGCCTTGGCGATGGCGATCATGTCGGGCATCGAGGCATAGCGCCAGATGCCCCGGTAGAGCCCGGCGAACCAGAACACCGGCGCCGCGACCAGCACGAACAGGACTGTGGCAAGCCCGATCCGCGTCCAGTCCTCGTACCACAGCAGGTCGCCGAGCCGCAGGTACAGCGCCGCGATGAAGCCGAGCCCGGCCATCGCCAGGTCGTGGACCACGGCGACACTGGCACGCTGGATCAGTCGAAGGGAAACCGCCACCGGGCGATGGCTCCTGCCGCAATTGCGCTCGCGCGGACCCTAGACGATTTGCGGGCCGGACGGAAAGCCCGTCGCGGCCATCCGTTTCTATCGAGTCGCGTTGGCCGCCGAAAGAAGGAACCCCTCCCCGCGCTGGCGGAGAGGGGCAGTGGTCGACGCGTGCCGGGAGGGAAGCGCGTCGTCTGGTTCGCCCGGCGACGGATCGCCAGGCGGACCGGATCGTGGTCAGACTGCCGTCATATCGTCTGCGAGCCGCGGCCGAACTCGGGATAGGCCTCCATGCCCATCTCGGCCTTGTCGATGCCCAGTTCCTCGTCCTCCTGCGAGACCCGGATGCCGATGGTGAACTTCAGCACCGTCCACAGCACCAGGCAGACGATGAAGGTAAAGGCGCCGACCGAGACGATGCCGATGAGCTGCCAGCCGATCGAGGCCGCGTCGTTGGACAGCACGACCGCGAGCGTGCCCCAGATACCGGCGACCAGATGGACCGAGATCGCACCGACCACGTCGTCGATCCGCAGCTTGTCCATCAGCGGTACCGCGATCACCACCAGCACGCCGCCGATCGCCCCGATGATCAGGGACAGGCCGAGGCTGGGAGCCAGCGGTTCGGCGGTGATGCTCACCAGGCCGGCAAGCGCCCCGTTCAGCACCATCGTCAGGTCGATCTTCTTGTAGAGGACCTGGGTCAGGATCATCGCCGCCATCACACCGCCGGCGGCAGCCATGTTGGTGTTGATGAAGATGCGGGAGATCGAGCTTGCGTCGGCGCCGGAGCCCAGCGCGAGCTGGGAGCCGCCGTTGAAGCCGAACCACCCCAGCCACAGGATGAACGTGCCGATGGTCGCCAGCGGCAGGTTGTTGCCCGGCATCGGGTTGACCCTGCCGTCCGCCGTGAACTTGCCCCTGCGGGCACCGAGCACGATGGCGCCGGCAAGCGCCGCCCAGCCGCCGACCGAATGCACGATGGTCGAGCCGGCGAAGTCGCTGAACCCGCCCTCTGCCAGCCAGCCGCCGCCCCACTGCCAGGCGCCGGTGATCGGATAGAGCACGCCGGTCAGAACGACCACGAACAGCATGAACGGCCAGATCTTGATGCGCTCGGCGAGCGTTCCGGACACGATCGAGGCCGCCGTGGCAACGAACACCATCTGGAAGAACCAGTCGGATGCGCCGGCATAGTCGCCAAGGGCATCGCCTTCAGCGCCGGGATCGGGCGACGACCAGAGCGCGATCGAGCCCAGATAGCCGCCGTCGACATCCAGGTACATCAGGTTGTACCCGATCAGGAAATACATGATGCCGGCGGTCGAATAGAGCGCGATGTTCTTGCACAGGATGGTCGCCACGTTCTTCGAGCGCACCAGCCCGGATTCCAGCATGGCGAAGCCGCAGGCCATGAACATGACCAGGAACCCGCAGACCAGGAACGAGAAGGTGTTGAAGATGAACCGGCTCTCGTCGCTGGTCCGGGTGAGGACGACCTCCTCCTCCTCGGCTTCGACGGCCTCGGCCGTCGCTTCGTCCGCCTCGGCGGTCGCCTCTTCAGCCTCGGCGGCGTCCTCGGTCGGCTCGACGATGGTTTCCTCGGTCGCCTCGCCCGGAGTGTCCTCCTGGGCCCAGGCCGGATCGAGAACGGCGAACGCGGCGAACAGGACCAGCAGCACCGCTGCCAGCCGCTGCATCCAGATTGATTTCAGTGCCATTGCTGTGTTGTCCCCCTAGAGCGCTTCGTCGCCGGTTTCGCCGGTGCGGATCCGCACCGCGCGTCCGATGTCGAGCACGAAGATCTTGCCGTCGCCGATGCGGCCGGTGTTCGCCGCCTTCTGCAGCGCCTCGACCACCTGGTCCGCCAGCTCGTCGCTGACCGCCACCTCGATCTTCACTTTCGGCAGGAAATTCACCGCGTACTCCGCCCCGCGGTAGATCTCCGTCTGCCCCTTCTGCCGGCCGAAACCCTTCACCTCGCTGACCGTCAGCCCCTGGATGCCCAGGGTGGTGAGCGCTTCGCGCACCTCGTCCAGCTTGAAGGGTTTGATTACGGCCATGACCAGTTTCATGGTTGCCCCCTTGTTGTTGCGCCCGCCGCGCGGCCCGGGCCCCGGCACAA
>JBHJOG010000306.1:0-10993 GCA_050329975.1 Alphaproteobacteria bacterium
GTCGATCCGGCCGATCAGTCGGTCGCCCTCCAGCAGCGGGAACACGTAGTAGCCGTATTTCCGCTTCGGCGCCGGCACGAACACTTCGATCCGGTAGTCGAAGCGGAACAGCCACTCCAGGCGCTTGCGGTCGCGCAGCACCGGGTCGAACGGGCTCAGCACGCGGATCCGCTCGGGCGGCTCAGGCATGGCCGCGACCACTGCGGCCGCATCGGGCCGGGCGACCATCGTCCGTGCCTTGGCCATGCCTTCCGCCTCGACCGCCGCCGTGCCGATGGCGCCGCCCGCCACCGCCCGGTCGCACCAGGCCTTCGCCTCGTCGATGGTGACCAGGTCCCAGAAGCGGGCGAGATCGCTGGGGGTGGCGACGCCCAGCCGGTCGAGCGCGCTGCGGCAAGCCCAGTCGACATAGGCGTCGTGGTCGGTGGCGGCCGAGGCATAGGGCTCGGGCACCACCCGCTCGACCAGGTCGTAGACCTTCTGGAAGTTCTGCCGGCCTGCGATCGCCAGCCGGCCGCTGCGCCACAGGAACTCCAGGGCGATCTTGCCCTGGTGCCAGTTCCACCAGCCGGGCTCGGCGCGTGCCTGGCCTTCCTTTCGCGGCGCTGCGAAGTCGCGCGCCAGCAGCGGCCCCTCGCGCCGCACCCGCTCGAGCACCGCTTCCAGTTCGCGGGTGAACTCCGGACCGTGCCAGCGGCTGAACCGTTCCTGCAGCCGTTCGGTGCTGCGCAGCATCCGCCGGTTCCAGTGCGGATAGAACTCGACGGGAATCACCGCGGCATCATGGGTCCAGTGCTCGAACAGCCCGCGCTCGCGCTCGTGCAGCCGCTTGAGCAGATCGGGCCGGTAGCTGTCGCACCTGGCGCGCAGGATCATGTGGTGCGCACGGGCGACCGTCTGGATGCTATCGAGCTGCACGAAGCCCAGGCGGTGGATCAGCGCGCGCAGATCCTTGGCCGCCATCGACCGGCGCGGCGGGTCGGCAAGTCCCTGCAGGCCGAGCGTCAGCCGCCGGGCATCGTGGGCAGAAAGGCGAATCGTCATGGCACCACTACGCCGTGGCGATCGCGAACAGGCAAGCACAATAGGTGAACGCCGGCTACTGCGCGGTCAGCAGGCCCTCGCGCACCAGCCGGCGGACCAGCACCAGCTTGCCGTCGTCGTCGAGCGTGCCAGGCAGCGCGCGGATGGCGGTCCTGCCTGCCAGCGCGGCCACGATCGGCTCCTCGGCATGGGCGGGCAGGGAGATGACGTTGCCGTAGCAGTGGATCGCGATGCCCTCGCCGGTGCGCTGCAGCCGATAGAGCAGGTCCGGGCGCGGCGCGACGATGCTGTCGGGAGTAAGGCCCGGCAACCCGGCGATCTGCGCCAGCTGGTCGGACAGCAGCGGGTGGCGGGTGGCGACCAACTCATCGGCGAAGCGGTCCAGCGCGGAGTCGAAGTCCATGTGGTCGGCCATGCGGCGGAGCAAGTCGGAGAACTGGAGGCGCGCGCCGGCGCGGTCGAAACCGGCCTTGACGAAGCCGGTGGGGAGACTGCGGCGGAAGGCGTCGTCGGTCAGGCTGACGCCCGACATCGCCTCGACGAACAGGTCGTGCCAGGTGCGGACCAGCACGCCGACCGTGATGTGCAGCGACATCTCGTCGTCGGATTCCGCCTCGTGCATCATCCCGCGCGGGATATAGGCCACGTCGCCTGGCTCGAGGGTGAAGGCGGCGCTCTGCGCGCCGGCTCCGGCATCGCCGGGCCGGAAGCCCTGACCGCGCAACGGCAGCGCGATCGGGCTGTCGTAAAGCCGCCAGTGCTTGCGTCCCGCGATCTGCAGGATGAACACGTCATGGCTGTCGTAGTGCCGCTTGAAGCCCTGCGCACCGCCCGGCGTGAGGTAGATGTTGGTCTGGAAGCGGGCACTCAGCTCGTTCTCCAGCATCCGGCACAGCTCGGCCAGCCGCGGCACCCGGAAATGCAGCTGGGGCATGACGATGGTGCTGCCGTCGGCGAACAGCTGGAAGAGACGTGCGACGTCGATGACGCCGCTGGGATGGCTGTACGCGGTGGGACCGATCTCGCGCGCAGCGTCGGTCAGCTGCACGTCCTCGACCCGCAGCAGATTGGCGGTCAGCACCCGGTCGATGTCGTCCAGCGAGAGCAGGTCGCCGAAATAGCCGGGTGCATGGCGGGTGAGGGTCAACGGGCGTTGCTCCCAGAACTCGCCGAGGAACCGGCTGCGGCCAAGCGGGGCGACCAGCCAGGCCAGCCCGGAGTCGAACTGCGCCGGCGCGCGCCGCTCAATAGCCTCGGCGGCCATAGCCGGGCGAGTCCTGATAGGGTCCGGAGTCGCTGTCGGTCAGCCCGGTGTAGGTGGACGTGCTGCTGCCATAGCGGCCGTAGCCGGGCTGGTCCTGGTACTGGCCGGTGTCGTTGTCGGTCAGCCCGGTATAGGCCGGCGTGCTGCTGCCATAGCGCCCGTAGCCGGCCTGGTCCTCGTACTGGCCGGCGTCGCTGTCGGTCAGCCCGGTATAGGTCGGCGTGCTGCTGCCGTGGCGCCCGTAGCCGGGCTGGTCCTGGAACTGGCCGGTGTCGCTGTCGGTCAACCCGGTATAGGTCGTGGTCGGCTGGGGCGTCAGGAGCCCGCGGCCGGTGTTGCCCGCGGGTACACAGGATGCGACGCCCGCACCGGTCGCACCAGCGATCAGGCTCAGCAGGGTGCGTCGGCCGAACGCACTTTCCGTCTTGATATCCTCGTCACGCAGTGCGGTTCCGACCGCAGGTTCCGGCTTGTCAGGCGCCGACATGTTGAATCGCCCCTCTTGTGCGAGGACTGGGATGCGCTCGGTGATCCTAAGCCCGGTGCGACAGATCCTGAACAGGAATTTATGTCGGCATTCGGGCCCGATTGCGGTCGCACTGCGGCTCGCGTTCCGGGGAGGGTTCGACGCCTTACTCGAATGCCTCTTCCCAGCTGCCGGTGGTCGCCGCCTTGGTGTATTCGGTGGCGCGGTTCTCGAAGAAATTGGTGTGCTCCACGCCGTTCAGCATCTCGTCCATCCACGGCAGCGGGTTCTTCTCGATCCGGTAGATCGGCTGCAGGTTGAGCTGGGTCAGGCGCCGGTCGGCGATGTAGCGGATGTAGCGCTTGACCTCGTCCCCGCTCAGGCCCTGGACCGCCCCGGATTCGAAGGCGAGGTCGATGAAGGCATCCTCGTGGGTAACGATTGTCTCGCAGGCCCGGTAGAGGTCGCGGCGCAAGTCGTCGTCCCACAACGACCGGTTCTCGTCGATGAAGGTGCGGAACAGCCGGATGATCGAGTTGGTGTGCAGCGTCTCGTCGCGCGCCGACCAGGTGATGATCTGGCCCATTCCCTTCATCTTGTTGAAGCGGGGGAAGTTCATCAGGATGGCGAAACTGGCGAACAGCTGCAGCCCCTCGGTGAAGCCGCCGAACACGGCCAGCGTCTTGGCGATGTCGCGCGGGGTGTCGACGCCCCACTGCTGCATGTAATCGTACTTGTCCTTCATCGCCTTGTAGTGGAGGAAGGCCTGGTACTCGACCTCGGGCATCCCGATCGTGTCGAGCAGGTGGGAATAGGCCGCGATGTGGATCGTCTCCATGTTGGAGAACGCCGCCAGCATCATCTGCACTTCCGTGGGCTGGAACACGCGGCTGTAGTGCCGCATGTAGCAGTTGTTCACCTCCACGTCGGCCTGGGTGAAGAAGCGGAAGATCTGGGTCAGCAGGTTGCGCTCGCTGTCGTTCAGCGTCTTGTGCCAGTCCTTCACGTCGTCGGCCAGCGGCACCTCCTCCGGCAGCCAGTGGATGCGCTGCTGCATCAGCCAGGCGTCATACGCCCAGGGATAGCTGAAGGGCTTGTACATCGGGCGTGAGTCCAGGAGAGACATGCGGCTTTCGTCCTGCGTGGGTGTCGGTGGGCGCGATGCGAGTCGTCATGCTGACGAACCACAAGGTTAGCATGATCGGCCCGCCGGAGAAGCCTCCCATGCCGATGAAATGGGGCCGGCCGGACAGTTTGTCGACGCCATGCCCGGAGCTCGTTGTCGCCACCATTTATTAAGTAATCGGAAGTATACTTCTAGTCTAGAGCACTATTCTGACCCAGATTTTCCACTCAGACGCGAGTTGTCGCGTCCATGGCTGTCTGAGTGCAGGGCCCGCGGACCCCGGCATCGGGCGTGGGAACGCAGGAGGAATGCTGATGGCGAAAAGAACACTGAGCCTGCGGGCAAGTCTCGTTGGAATCACGGCCGTGATGGCCCTCGGTCTGGCGATCCTTGCCGGCCTCAATGCGAGTGAGGCCTGGCGTGACCTGGACGATGCGCAGGCGATGCAGGCGAACAACGAGACCGCCGACCTGTTCCTGACCAGCGCCGGCGCCTGGGCCCTCGAGCGCGGCATCACCAACGCCGCCCTGAACGCGCCGGATGCGGTCGAACCGCAGACCCTCGCCCGTATCGCCGAGTTGCGCGAACGGGCGGACGAGGCCTTTGCCGCGGCGATCGCTCGCGTGCGCGACGGCCATGAGTTCGGCGCCAAGCCGGCCCTGGTGGGCCTGGCGCAGCGCAATTTCGACGCCTTGGTTTCGCTGCGCCGCGAAGCAGATCAGGCGATGGCGCAACCGGCTGCCGGGCGCAGCGCCGATGTGGTCGGCCAATGGGTCCCGACGGCGACGGCCAACATCATGGCGTCGCAGGAGCTGCGGCTGGCGAGCCAGCAGCTCTCGGACAGCGCGCTGGCGCGGGCGCAAGTGGTACAGGACCTCCGCAACGCGGTCTGGATCATGAGCGAGTTCGCCGGCCGCGAGCGGGCGGCCATCGGCGGCCTGATCGCGGACAGCCAGGCGATCGCGGCGACCAGGCTGAGCACGCTCGGCGGCTTCCGCGGCCGGATCGAGCAGGCCTGGATGACGGTCCAGGCCTATGCCGTCCAGGACTTTGCCGCACCGGAAGTCCTGCGTCAGCTGGAGGCGGTCGAGAGCGCGTTCTTCACCACCTTCGAGGGCGTCCGCGAAGGCGTCTATGCGGCGGGCATCGAGGGCGCGCCCTATCCCGTCACGGCCGCCCAGTGGATCGATGAGTCGACCCGGGCGATCGATACCCTGCTCGAGCTCTCCGACGTGGTCAGCGTCGTTGCCGGCACCTACACCCTGCAGTCGACGAGCGAGGGCCAGCTGGCCTTCATCGTCAACCTGGTGGTGCTGATTGGCGCATTCGGCGTGGGGGGCTTGTCATTCTGGATCGTCGTCCGGCGAGTGACCTCGCCGATCAACGGCCTGACCAGGGCCATGACGTCTCTTGCCGGCGGTGACAACACGGTCCGGATTCCCTCGGTCGATCGCAGCGACGAGATCGGCGCCATGGCGAAGGCCGTGGTCGTCTTCCGAGACGGCATGGCTGAAGCGGAGCGGCTGCGCGCGGAACAGGAGGAGCTGAAGGTACGCGCCGAGGCCGAGAAGCGCTCCATGCTGGACGGGCTCGCGGACGGGTTCGAGCGGACCATCGGGGAGGTGGTCTCGACGGTGAACGCCTCCGCCGAGGAGCTGCAGATGACCGCGCAGAGCCTGTCGGCGACGGCGGAGCAGACCACCCAGCAGGCGACCGTCGTGGCGGCCGCCGCGACGCAGGCGACACAGAACGTGCAGACCGTGGCTGCCGCGGCCGAGGAGCTGTCTGCCTCGATCGGCGAGATCGGCGGCCGGGTTGCGGAGTCCACGTCGATCGTCGCCGAGGCCGTGAGCCGGGCCCAGGACACCAACCACCGCATGCAGGGCCTGACCGATGCCGCACAGCGTGTCGGCGCGGTGGTCACGCTGATCCAGGCCATCGCCGAGCAGACCAACCTGCTGGCCCTGAACGCGACGATCGAAGCGGCACGGGCCGGGGAGGCCGGCAAGGGCTTCGCGGTGGTGGCGTCCGAGGTGAAGAGCCTGGCCAACCAGACCGCCAAGGCGACCGAAGAGATCGCCGGTCAGATCCGGTCGATCCAGGATGCGACCGGCGAGTCGGTGCAGGCGATCGACGGCATCACCGAGATCGTGAACCGGGTCAGCGAGATATCGGCCTCGATCGCCGCGGCGATCGAGGAGCAGGGTGCGGCGACCCAGGAGATCTCGCGTAACGTGCAGCAGGCAGCGCAGGGCACCACCGAGGTCTCGGCCAACATCGTGACGGTCACCGAGGCGTCGCAGCAGACCGGCTCGGCCTCGGTCCAGGTGCTGGCGTCCGCCCAGGAACTGGCGCGCAACGGTGCGACCCTGAAGTCCGAGGTCGACGGCTTCCTGCAACAGGTCCGGAGCGCCTGAGGCGGCGCGCGACAGGTCTACTGCGGAGGGATGCGCTCGCCTACTGGCAGGCGAGGCATTCCTCGTAGTTGCGCGGCTCGCCCAGCCCGACTAGCTGCTGATGGACGCGTGCAGGTCTTCTATCAGCGGTACGGCTTCCGGCTTCTGCCAGGAGACGGGAGGCGCTTGTTCCTTCCGCTAGAACGGTCGAACGGCTGGGGCTGTAGGCATGCGGCTCAGTCGGAGCTTTGGGATGGCGCTGCCGCAAAGCGCAGATGGCCGGTCTTGATCCACAGCCGGGCGCCGTCGGGCCCGGCGGTCCCCGAGATCGCGTCGTCGCCGGGGCTGCGCAGCCAGGAGCCGGCGCGGAGCTGGTCGCCGCCCTGGCTCAGCCCGCCGTCGAGCACGAACAGCTCGAGGCCGCCGCCCGCCGCCAGTTGCGCATCGGCATTCGGCTCCCACACCTCCAGCCGGACATCCTCGCGGTGGTCGCGGAACAGTGGCGTCAGCGCCACCCCAGGGCGGCCTGCCGAGACGATCCGGCCGATCCGCTGCAGGTCGATGCGGACGTGGGTGCGGTCCGCGGGGTCGAACTGCCACAGCTTGACCAGGATCGTGCAGCCCTGCGCCGAGGCCGGCGTGTGGCGCGAGGTCGGCGGATTGCGCACATAGGTGCCGGCCGGGTAGTCGCCGTGCACGTCCTGGAACACGCCGTCGAGCACGATGAATTCCTCGCCGCCGCCGTGGACATGGGCGCTGAACCGGCTGCCGGGGTCGTAGCGCACCACCGATGTCGCCCGCGCGACCTCACCGCCAATGCGGTCCAGCATCTGCCGGCTGACACCCGGCATCGGCGAGGCCGACCAGGCGAGCTCATTGCTGTGGACGACGACCCGTTCGGTGAAATCCGCGTTCAGCTCCATCGAGTTCGAACCTCGTTGCGCGGAGATTGACAACTTTGCAACAGTCGTGGGCGAACCAATCGCCTGTGTCGGATCGAATTGTCAGAGCAGATGCATGCGTGCAGTCTGTTCGCGTCACTGGGTTCTGAGAAGCTGATTCGTGCTTGGCAAAGTGAGGCTCAGCACCAGATGATGATGATGGTGGGACCGGCGGGATTCGGACCCGCAACCTGCCGATTAGCAATCGGCCGCTCTCTCCCATTGAGCTACGGCCCCACCAAGGGTGCTTGCGCACCCAAAAGGCTGAGAGAACTCATCCTTCTCTCAGCCTTTTTCTCTTGCATCCCTCCCTGGCCTTGCGACCCTGCTAAGAAATCGCCGGGTCAAGCCCGGCGATAACGAGATCCCCACAGTTGCCCGCCTCACTGGCAGGCGAGGCATTCCTCGTAGTTGCGCGGCTCGACCGGGTCGGCCTTCTCCGCCGGCGTGAGGCCGTTGTTCGACACGATGTCGGCGCGCTGCATCGACTTCGAGCGCAGGTAGTAGAGGCTCTTCACCCCGCGCTTCCAGGCCAGCATGTGGATCTGGTGCAGGTCGCGCTTGTGCACGTCGGCCGGCAGGAAGATGTTCAGCGACTGCGACTGGCAGATATAGGGCTGGCGGGCGCCGGCGTGCTCGATCAGCCAGCGCTGGTCGATCTCGAACGCGGTCTTGAACACGTCCTTCTCGTCCTGGCTGAGGAAGTCCAGGTGCTGGACCGAGCCCTCGTTGACGGTGATCGACGACCAGACCTCGTCATTGTTCATGCCCTTGGCCTCGAGCAGCTTCTCCAGGTGCTTGTTGTGCACGCTGTGCGAGCCCGAGAGCGTCTTGTGGGTGTAGGCGTTGGCCGCGATCGGCTCGATGCCGGGGGAGGCGCCGCCGCAGATGATCGAGATCGAGGCGGTCGGCGCGATCGCGATCTTGTTGGAGAAGCGCTCGTTGATGCCGTAGTCGGCGGCGTCGGGGCAGGGCCCGCGCTCGTCGGCCAGCACCTGGGACGCGGCGTCGGCCTGGCTCTTGATGTGCTTGAAGATGCGCAGGTTCCACGACTTCGCCATCGCCGATTCCAGCGGGATGTCGTTGGATTGCAGGAAGGTGTGGAAGCCCATCACGCCGAGACCGACCGACCGCTCGCGCATCGCCGAGTAGCGCGCCCGGCGCATCCGGTCGTTGGGCGCGTTGTCGATGAAGTCCTTCAGCACGTTGTCGAGGAAGCGCAGCACGTCCTCGATCATCGTCGGGTGGTCCTTCCACTCGCGATAGGTCTCGAGGTTCAGCGACGACAGGCAGCAGACCGCGGTCCGCTCCTCGCCGTAACGGTCGAGCCCGGTCGGCAAGGTGATCTCGCTGCACAGGTTCGACATCTTGACGTGCAGGCCGGCGAGCTTGTGGTGCTCGGGGATCGCCTTGTTCACCGTGTCGCCGAAGATGATGTAGGGCTCGCCGGTCTCGATCCGGGCTGTGAGGATGCGGATCCAGACGGCGCGCGCCTTGACGGTGCGGATCACGCTTCCGTCCTTCGGGCTGATCAGCTTCCAGTCCTCGTCGTTCTCGACTGCGCGCATGAAGTCGTCGGAAATGACGACGCCGTTGTGCAAGTTCAGCGCCTTGCGGTTCGGATCGCCGCCGGTCGGGCGGCGGATCTCGACGAACTCCTCGATTTCAGGGTGGGAGACCGGCAGGTAGACCGCGGCCGAGCCGCGGCGCAGCGAGCCCTGGCTGATCGCCAGCGTCAGCGAATCCATCACCCGGATGAACGGGACCACGCCGGAGGTCTTGCCGTTGCGGCCGACCTGCTCGCCGATCGAGCGCAGGTTGCCCCAGTAGCTGCCGATGCCGCCGCCGCGCGCGGCCAGCCAGACGTTCTCGTTCCACAGGTCGACGATGCCGTCCAGGCTGTCGCTCGACTCGTTGAGGAAGCAGGAGATCGGCAGACCGCGCTTGGTACCGCCGTTGGACAGCACCGGCGTCGCCGGCATGAACCAGAGATTGGAGATGTAGTCGTAGAGCCGCTGCGCGTGCGCGCTGTCGTCGGCGAAATGGGTGGCGACGCGCGCGAACAGGTCCTGGAAGCTCTCGCCCGGCATCAGGTAGCGGTCGGTCAGCGTCGCCTTGCCGAAGCCGGTCAGCCTGGCGTCGCGGCTGCGGTCCAGCCGCACCCGGATGCCGCGCTCGTTCTGGTAGACGTCCAGAACGGTCTGGTCGTGGCCGCCGCCATGCACCGGAAGATCCATCAACTGGCTTGTCATGTCAGGCTCGAAATCCTTCGGGTCGGACCCGGTCCTAGAAGATGTGCCCAGTCCCGGAGCCGAATCAAGCGCCCCGGACCGCGCCGCACCGGCCGTCGCTGACTCAGGCTGAGGTGAGTCTTCCACAGTCCCGACCATCTGTCGAACCGCAACCGAACCGTCCATTCCACGCCTCCTGATCCACAGCGGTGGGGATTTGCCACCGTGGATGGGCCCCTACATCTGGGGCTCTCCATGGCTGAACCATACCAAATGTGGCGGTCGTGTGAACATCCCCGACGCGGTGCGGCGAATTTTTCGTTGAATGCATGCAGTGAGGGAAGGGGCACAGTTCATTGAAAACAATCAGGAAAGACTCCCATCGATTTTCTGCAGACGGGCGGATTTGTGGCGTCGTCGCCACAGTCCAAGGCATTTGAGCGGAATTTTGCCGTAGTTCCGCTGACCGACTCAGGCGTCCTGGCCCCCGGCCGGCACCGGCCGCAGCCGGGTCACGTTGGCCAGCAGCTCGCCCGACTCCGCCGGTCCGTCGCCGTCGAACTCCAGGTCCAGCAGCTTGTCGCCGCGGCGGGCGACCTTGTCGGCCGAGGTCCGAAGCTGGGAGACGTCCTTCTGCGCCAGCTCGAAATGCCGCTCCAGGCTGTTCACCCGGGCGTCGATCCGGCCGACGTCGTCGAGCAGCTTGTGCAGCTCGTCGCGCAGCAGGTGCGCGTGCTCGCGCAGCCGCACGTCGCGGACCACCGCCCGCAGGGTGTTCAGTGTCGCCCACAGGGTCGTCGGCGAGGTGATGAACACCCGGCGCCGGTACGACTCCTGCACCACGTCGGGCAGGCTGGCGTGGATCTCGGCGTAGACCGCCTCGCTGGGCACGAACATCAGTGCGGCGTCCGCGGTCTCGCCGGCGACGATGTAGCGGTCGCCGATGTCGGCCAGATGCTTGCGCACCGCCTGCCGCAGCGCGGTCAGCGCCAACTTGCGCGCCGCGTCGTCGCCGGCCTCGCGGAACGCGTAGTAGCCTTCCAGCGGAAACTTGGCGTCGATCACCACGCCGGCCTGCGCATTCGGCATATGCAGGAGACAATCGGGCCGCTTGCCGTTCGAGAGCGTCGCCTGGAACGTGAAGGCGCCCTTGGGCAGCCCGTCCTGGACGATGGTCTCCATACGCATCTGGCCGAAGGCGCCGCGTGCCTGCTTGTTGGCGAGGATCTCCTGCAAGGAGACCATATTGGTCGAGAGGTCGGTCAGGTTCTTCTGCGCCGTGTCGATCACCGCCAGCCGCTCGTTGAGCTTCGAGATCGATTCATGCGTCTTGCGCGAGGTCTCGTTGAGGTCGCTGCCGACCCGGTGCGTCATGCGGTCGAGCCGCTCGTTGACGGCGCGGGCGAGATCGCCGTGCCGACTGACGCTGATCTCGGCGAAGGTCTGCAACCGAACCTTCAGCTCGGTGAGTTGCGCCTCCTGCGCGGTAGCCTCGCGCCGCCGCCCGCGCATATGCACGATCAGC
>JBHJOG010000307.1:0-5965 GCA_050329975.1 Alphaproteobacteria bacterium
GCGGGGAGAGCAACGGATGCCGAATCGTTTCGATCTGTCGACGCGCCGTGCCTTGGTGACCGGCGCCGGCAGCGGGATCGGGCGCGCCATCGCGATGGCGCTGGCCGATGCCGGCGCACGGGTGGCAGTGACCGACATGGACGGTGCGGCGGCCCGCGCGGTTGCTGGCGAGATTGGCGATTCGGCGATCGCCGAACAACTCGACGTCACCGATGCAGCAAGCATCGCCGCCGGCTTCGACGCGGCGGAAGCGGCATTCGGCAGCATCGATATCATCTGCGCCAATGCCGGGGTCTCCCGGATGAAGCATTTCCTCGACGTCAGCGAGGCCGACTGGGCTTTCACCATGGATGTCAATGCCAAGGGCGTGTTTCTCACCGACCAGGAGGCGGTGCGCCGGTTCCTCGCTGCCGGAACCAAGGGCGTCATCGTCAACACCGCCTCGCTCGCCGGCAAGGTGGGGGACGCGGTGCTGGTCGACTACACCGCCAGCAAGTTCGCCGTGGTCGGCCTGACCCAGGCGGTCGCCAAGAGCGTCGCCAGGCATGGCATCCGGGTGAACTGCGTCTGCCCGGGCTTCGTCCGCACCGCGATGCAGGAGCGCGAGCTGGTCTGGGAGGCCGAGCTGCGCGGGACCACGCCGGAGGCGGTGCGCCGGGGCTATGTCGATGCGACGCCGCTCGGCCGGATCGAGGAGCCGGAGGACGTCGCCGACGTGGTGCTGTTCCTGGCCAGCGACGCCGCACGCTTCATGACCGGACAGGCAATCAACGTCACCGGAGGCGTCTACATGGGGTAGCGCCTGGGCCTGCAGCGCATCGGCCGGCCGTGCAGCGGCGCCACCGGGGACCTGCCGCCGCCGCGAAGCGGGCGGTGAAGATCGCCGGGCCGCACCTGATCCTGATCCTGTTCTCGGCCTCGCTGCTGCTGCCGCTGCTGTGGGTGCTGCGCACCAGCCTGACCAACAAGCTGAACGCCTACCGGATCCCGCCGGAATGGACCGAGCCGATGGTCGACAACTACGTCGCCATCTTCACCGACCACCCGTTCGGGACCTTCTTTCTCAACAGCCTGATCGTCGCGGCCGGCTCGACCGCGATCGCGCTGCCGCTGGCGACCATGCTCGCCTACGCCTTCTGCCGGTTCAACACCGGCGGCATGAAGCTGCGGCTGCTGGTGCTGGGCAGCCAGATGCTGCCGCCGGTGATCCTGGTGCTGCCGCTGTTCTCGATCTTCCTGACCGCCGGGCTGATCAACAACCACCTGGGCATCATGCTTGCCCATGTGACGATCAATCTGCCGTTCCTCGCCTGGATGCTGGTCTCCTTCTTCGAGGGCGACGCGCGCATCGTCGAGGAGGCGGCGCGGGTGGAGGGGGCGACGCGGCTGCAGGCCTTCCTGTTCGTGGCGGTGCCGATGGCCGCACCGGGTATCGTCGCCGCCGGGCTGCTGGGCCTGATCCTGTCGTGGAACGAGTTCCTCTATGCGCTGGTGCTCTCCGGCCGGGCGACCGCGACGCTGCCGATCGGGCTGTCGGCGCTGGAAACCCATCGCGGCGTGGAAATTGCCTTGCTCGCCGCCGCGACGATGTTCTCGATCACGCCGGTGTTCGTGCTGCTGCCCTTCCTCAAGCGGTACCTGATCAAGGGGCTGGCGCTGGGGGCGGTGAAGTAGACTGTCGGTTGACGACGCGGCGCGTCATGCAGCCCGCAACGACGCGCGAATAGGGGAGACGAACGATGCGACTGAAGCTTCTGCTGGCGGCGACCGCCCTGGCCGGCATGCCGGCCCTGGCCCAGGCCCAGACCATCTCGATCCTGATGGAAAGCGTGCCCGACACCCGATTCGTGCAGGATGTGGTGCCGCAGTTCACCGAGGCCACCGGGATCGAGGTCGAGATCGAGGTGGTGAACTACGCCGAGATGCACGCCAAGCTGGTGCCCCAGCTTGTGGCGCCCGAGGGCAGCTATGACGTGATCGTCGTCGACTTCTACTGGGTCGGCGAGTTCACCAAGGCCGGCTGGCTGCAGCCGCTGGACGACCGCATCGCCGAGAGCGGCTTCGACGCCGGCGTCTATGTGCCGGTGCTGTTCGACCTGGTCGGCCAGGTCGACGGGGTGACCTACATGCTGCCGTTCTACAACTACGCAATGGGGCTGACCTACCGCACCGACCTGCTGGAGGACCCGGAGAACCAGACCGCCTTCGAGGCCGAGTACGGCATGCCGCTGCGGGTTCCCGAGACCTGGGAGGAGTACAAGAACCAGGTCGCCTTCTTCACCGACAAGGAGGCAGGCTTCTACGGCGTGGTCAACCAGGGCCTGCGCCCCGACCCGATCGCGATGGAGTGGTCGAACTACCTGTTCGCCAACGGCGGCCAGTTCTTCGACGAGAACTGGAACCCGACGCTGACCACGCCGGAGGCGGTGCAGGCGCTCAACGACTACATCGCGATGATCAACGACTACGGGCCGGTGGGCGCGGCCAGCTTCGGCTTCGACGAGGCATTCAACGTCGCCGCCCAGGGGCAGGCCTACAGCTACCTGACCTACAACATGTTCCGCACCGCCTATGACGATCCGGAAATCTCGGCGGTCGTCGGGATGATGGAACTGGCGCCGGTGCCGAACGGCGGGCTGAACGGCGCCTGGGGCTGGGCGATACCGGTGTCGAGCCCGGATCCCGATGCCGCCTGGCAGTTCCTGCAGTGGATCGAATCGCCGGAGATCGCGAAACAGCGCGCGATGCTGGGCGGCTCGCCGACCCGGTTCGACGTGTTCGACGATCCGGAGGTGAACGCGACCTACCCCTACTATCCGGCGCTGCGGGCCCTGCTCGACACGTCCCACAACTTCCCGGTGTTCACCTACACGCCGGAGCTGGTCGACATCATGGGCCGCGAGCTGTCGCTGGCCGTGGTCGGCAGCAAGTCGCCGGAAGATGCGCTGGCGACCATCCAGGAGGAGTTCATCGAGCTCGCGCGGCGCGACGGGAAGATCGAGTAGACCGACGCGTGCATCACCAACCACCGTCATGCCCGGGCTTGTCCCGGGCATATTTCAGAGGCGGCGTTCCGTCCCGTGAAGATGGCCGGGACAAGCCCGGCCATGACGCCTTCGCCTGGGGCGGCCTGGCGGCATGACCACCCTCGCCCCCACGTTGGCCGACAGGGACCGGCGCTTCGGCTACGGCATGGCCGCGCCGGGGGTGCTGGTGCTGGCGGCGATCATCCTGGTGCCGGTGGCGCTGGCGCTGGCGACCAGCCTGTTCGACTACACACTGATGAACCTGAACTTCGACAGCTTCATCGGACTCGACAATTTCACCCGCGCGGTCGGCAACGCCGAGTTCCGCAATGCGATCGTCGTCACCACCTTCTTCGTGATCGCAGTGGTGGTGCTGGAGTTCGCCATCGGCTTCGTCGTCGCCCTGATGCTGACCGCGGTCAGGCGGGGCAAGAACGTCTACTACCTGATCCTGCTGATCCCGCTGCTGATCAATCCGGTCGTGGTCGGGCTGATCTGGCGGATGCTGCTGCACCCGACCCTCGGCATCGTCAACTGGCTGCTCGGCGGGCTGGGCATCCCCGATGTCGACTGGCTGGGGCGGCCGGCAAACGCCTTCTGGACCGTGGTGCTGGTCGACATCTGGCACCAGGTCTCGTTCATGGCGGTGCTGCTGACCGCCGGCCTGGCGGCGCTGCCGACCGAGCCCTACGAGGCCGCCCGCGCCGAAGGCGCCGGCACCATGCAGGTGTTCTGGCACATCACGCTGCCGCTGATGAAGCCGGTGATCGCGGTGACCCTGCTGATCCGGCTGATCTTCGCGATCAAGACCTACGACCTGATCTACATCATGACCCGCGGCGGGCCGGGCGACGCCACCGACCTGATCAGCTACTACATCTACCGCTCCGCCTTTGCCCGGCTGAACCTGGGCGAGGCCGCCGCGATGGCGATCCTGCTGATGGTGATCGTGATCGTGCTGACGCTCGCCCTCTACCACACCATGCGCAGACGGGACTGAAACCGGATGGCAGAGATCGTGCTCCGCAGTCTCAGCAAGGCCTATGCCGGCGGCGTCGTCGCGGTCGACAACGTCGACCTGGAGATCCATGACGGCGAGCTGATGGTGCTGCTCGGCCCGTCGGGCTGCGGCAAGTCGACGACGCTGCGGATGGTCGCCGGCCTGGAGACGATCACCGGCGGCGACCTCTACATCGACGGCGACCGGGTCAACGACCTCGACCCGCGCGACCGCGATTTGGCGATCGTGTTCCAGAACTACGCGCTCTATCCGCACATGAACGTCGCCCGCAACCTGAGCTTCGGCCTGCGGCTGCGCCGGGTGCCGTCGGCAGAGATCGCGCGCCGGGTGCAGGCGACCGCGCAGATGCTGGAGATCGAGCCGCTGCTGCGGCGCCGTCCGGCGCAGCTCTCCGGCGGCCAGCGGCAGCGCGTGGCGCTGGGCCGCGCGCTGATCCGCGAGCCGCGCGCCTTCCTGCTCGACGAGCCGCTCTCCAACCTCGACGCCCAGCTGCGCACCACGATGCGGCTGGAGCTGATCAAACTGCACCGCCAGCTCGGCGCCACCATCGTCCACGTCACCCACGACCAGTTGGAAGCGATGACCATGGGCGAGCGCATCTGCATCATGGACGGCGGCAAGGTGGTCCAGGTCGGCCCGCCGCGTGACGTCTACCGCAACCCGGCCAGCATCTTCGTCGCCGGCTTCCTCGCCAGTCCGCCGATGAACCTGCTGCCGGCCCGTCTGGTCGCCGGCGTCGACGGCGGGCTTGCGGTGGTAGCCGGGCCCGCGCGCCTGGCGCTGCCGGCGGCGTTCGGCGAGGCCTATGGCCCCTGGCGCGACCGGGAGGTCGTGCTCGGCGTCCGCCCCGAGGATCTGCACGAGGCGGCGGACGGGCTGCCGGCACTGCCGCTCACCGTCAGCGCGGTGGAAATGGTCGGGCCGGAGGTGATCCTGGTCGGCACGCCCCAGGGGCTCGAGCGCGAGATCTCCGCCCGCCTCGGCCGCGCCTTCCATGCCGACCCCGGCGCCGGGGTCACCCTGGGCGTCGACACCCGCCAGATCCACCTGTTCGACCCGCAGACGACGCTGGCGATCCCGCGCCCTGACCTGGGGTTCGGCGATGGCCCGGCTACGACTCCATGAACCGCTTGAACGCCTCGGCATGGTCGGGGTGCCAGCGGGACAGCGCCGGCCGGTTCTCGATCACGTCCTGCATCGCCCAGAACATCCGCCGGTTGTCCATCGCGCGGGTGACGTCATTGTCAGGGCAGAGGATGTAGAAGTCGCCTGCGCCCATCTTCTCGATCATGAAGTCGACCACCTGCATCGCGGTCCAGGCTGCGGCCGGCTTCTCGGTGGTGTTGGTCAGCCCGGTGAAGGTAAAACCCGGGATCAGCAGATGGGCGCTGATCAGCCGGCCGTCGCCGGTCCGCAGCTCATGGGCCAGCTGCTCGGTATAGACCTTCACCCCGGCCTTGGAGAGGTTGTAGGCGGCGTTGCCCGGCGGGCAAGTGATGCCCTGCTTTGAGCCGGTGTTGACGATCGCGCACGGCGTGCCCTGGGCGATCATCGCCTGGACGAAAGCCTGGGTGCCGTTGATCACGCCCCACAAATTGGTCTCGATGATGTCGCGCCAGCTCTGGCTCGGCATCAGCGCCCGGCTGGCCGGGCCGATCCCGGCATTGTTCATCAGCACGCCGACCTCGCCGAACGCCGCGTAGACCCGGTCCCTCAGCGCCTGCAGCGCCTCCTCGCTGCGGACGTCCACCACCGCCGTCATCAGGTCGCGCGCGCCGTTGCGGGCGAGCGGCGCGAGGCTGGCGGCGGCCCGCTCCAGCGCGTCGGCGGTCACGTCGACGAGACACAGCCGCATCCCCATGCCGGCGAAGCGTTCCGCCGCCGCGAGCCCGATGCCGCTCGCCGCCCCGGTGATGAC
>JBHJOG010000308.1:0-5795 GCA_050329975.1 Alphaproteobacteria bacterium
GCGCTCAGCCGCCGGAGGTCGAGACGATCCGGCCGTTCATCGGGTCGATGTAGACGATGACGATCCGGTCGTCCGGCTTCAGGATCCGGACCTCGTAGAGGAAGTGCGCGGAGTTCGGGTCGGGGTAATAGGGCTGGGTTGTCAGCACCTGGCCGGCATAGGCCGGATTGCGCTGCAGGGCGCTCAGGATGGCGAACAGGTCGGGGGCGTTGCCCTGCTGGGCGGCAGCCATGCCGGCGCTGAGAGCGAGCATCGCTGCCGTCAGCAATCCTGCGAGAAGGGAGGGTCCACGTTTCATGCAACGGACTATAGGCATCGATCCGCAAAAACCCCATGCGCCGGCTGTTATCGGTTTTTAACCCGTTAAAAAACAAATAATCGCCGCGGCATGCCAAAGAAAGCGGGGCGTCGCTAGCTTCAGGCCATCGACAACGAACTCGGCTGGAGCCACACCATGCACGCCACCCTCAGGATCGCCTCCTCGATCGCAGTCGCCGTCGGCCTGCTGTCCGCTGCGGCCCCGGCCTTCGCCGCCCCCGTCACCAACAGCGCCGCCCACGGCAACAACAACTGGAACGGCGGTGGCAACATCGGCTGGGGCAACAACGGCTGGCGCAACGTCCCGCCGCAGGCGCAGGTCGACACCATCAATATCGGCATCGACCGCTATGTCGGCAACGAGATCCTGCCGCTGCGCCAGCTCGGCGGCATCACGCCCCAGTATAACGGCCGCACGCTGCGCTCGGTGGTGGTCGAGATCAACCCCTGGGGGCCCGCCGCCCAGCTGCAGCTGCTGGTCAACGGCCAGGTGGTCGACTCCGGCTACACCAACGGCAAGCAGCGGGTCGAGCTCCGCCCGGGCCAGGTCAATACCTTCGGCCCGATCCAGACCCTGCAGCTGCGCGCGATCGGCTTCGTCTCGATCGACGACATCGAGGTCAACGTGCTGCGCCAGGCGAGCTACGGGCCCGGACAGCCGGGGTGGGGCCCCAACCCCTGGCAGCCCCAGCCGCCGCAGCCGGTGTGCAGGACCATCGAGCGCCACCTGAACGCCCAGGTCCGGTTCAGCCAGCTCAGCCTGAACAACCTGTTCAACCTCAGCCAGTACCAGGGCTGCCGGATCGGCTCGGTCAGCTTCGTCGCCAACACCGCCCAGGGCCTCGGCCAGGCAGCCGTCTCGGTCAACGGCGTCGAGGCGACCAACCGCCAGCAGGTCGCCGCCCACCCCGGCCTCTACACGCTGAGCTTCTGGAACCGGCCGCAGGTCGGCGGCAACGCGCCGCAGGTGGCGCTGAACCTGATGGGCCTGTTCAACGTCCAGACGGTGCGCCTCAACCTGGTGCCGAACTGACCGGTTCTGCCCCGCTTGCGGCCGGGCGTCGGTGGCCGGCCGCGTGGAACCCCCCGTCCCTGACCACCGACGAGCCTCCCTTCACCATGCCCTGCCCCGGCGCGAAAGCGTCGGGGTCTTTTTTGTTCGAGACGGGGGTAGGACCTAACAAGAGATAACGGGGGTCCCATGCAATACCTAGCGGCGACAGGCTAGATCATCATCATCATCGACGGCCACGCGCAGGATGCGCGCCCGTCGGTGGGCTGGAGCCTCACCGCCCCGGCGCGCAAGCGCCGGGGCGCTTCACGTCGGGGCGATGCCTCACCGTCCCCGTATCAGCTGCCCCGGCCGCGCCGCGGCGATCGGTGCGCCGTCGCGGTCGACCACCGGCATCCCGTTGACCCAGACCCCGTGCAGCCCGACCGCGTCGGTGGTCAGCCGCGGCGCCCCGCCCGGCAGGTCGTGCACCCGCCGCTTCGGCCCGCGGTCGATCCGCTCCGGGTCGAACAGCAGCAGGTCGGCGGCGTAGCCCGGCGCGATCCGGCCGCGGCCGGCCAGGCCGAAGATCTGCGCCGGCTTGGCGGTCAGCTCATGCACCGCCTGCTCCAGCGACAGCACGCCCAGCCCGCGCGCCCAGTGCCCGATCAGGTGCAGCCCGAAGCCGGCGTCGCAGAAGAAGGTCAGGTGCGCGCCCGCGTCCGACAGGGCGACCGAGGCGTTGGGATGGGTGATCATCCGGCCGACCGCCGCCTCGTCCGAGTTCAGCAGCAGCGCGGTGAACTGCGACTCCAGGTCCTCGGCCAACGCCAGGTCCAGCATCAAGTCCAGAGGGTCGGCCCCCGCCGCGGCTGCCGCCTCGGCGATGCTGCGGTGCTCGAGCGCCGCATGTTCCGGCCGGGCCGCCTCGGTCAGCGCGATCTTGTCCCACTCGCCGTTGAACAGTCGCACACCGGCCGGCTCGGCCAGCTCAGCCCGCACCCGCGCCCGGAACCCGGGGTCGGCGAGGATGCGGCGCAGCCCGGCGGCGTCGGCCTGCATCGCCGGCGCCCAGGCCTGCAGGCCCTCCAGCGGGTAGGCGGAGGCAAGGGTGAAATCCATGCTCAGCGGGCAGCAGCTCACCTGCCCCCACAGCGCATGCCCGCGCGCGTTCGCCGCTGCGATCTGGTCAAGCTCGCGCAGCGTGCCGGTCGGGTTGGTCGGGTTGTGCAGCAGGGCCGCGATCATCACCGGGCAGCCGGCCCTGGCAGCCAGCCCCTCCAGATAGGGCAAGTCGGTGCGGTTGCCCTTGGTCAGCATGAACAGCCCGCGGCCGGTCGCGGCCATCGCCGTGACCAGCGCCTCCAGCTCGCGGTCGTCGGCCAGGCGCGACGGCATCGGCGCGCCGCCCCAGCCGTTGTGCTGCGGCGCGGTGGAGGTGGCGAAGCCCACCGCGCCGGCGGCCATCGCCTCGCCGACGATCGCGCCCATCGCCGCGATCTCGTCGTCGTCGGCGGCCCGGTCGACCGCCGCCGCGCCCATCACATAGGTGCGCAGCGCGCTGTGGCCGAGGAAGGCGGCGACGTTGGCCGCACTGCCGCGGCGCTCGATCGCGTCCAGATATTGCGGGAAGGTCTCGAAGTCCCAGGCGATCCCGGTCTCCAGCACCGACAGCGACATGCCCTCGACCTGGGTCAGGTTGCGCATCGTCAGCCCCCGGTCCTCGGCCCGGCACGGTGCGATGGTGAAGCCGCAATTGCCGATCACCACCGTCGTCACCCCGAGCGCCGGCGAAGGCGCCAGCCCGGGATCCCAGGTGATCTGGGCGTCGTAATGGGTGTGGGTGTCGACGATCCCCGGCATCAGCGCCAACCCGCCGGTATCGACCACCGCCGCGCCGGCCGGCGCCGGCAGGTCGCGGCCGACAGCCCCGATCTGCCTGCCGTCGACCAGCACGTCGATGCCGCGGCGTGCCGGCTCCAGCGAGCCGTCGAACACGGTAGCACCCTTGAAGACGGTCTGCATGCAGCCCTCCTGGATCCCTAACGAGAAATAACGGGGGCGGCATGCAATTGAAAGCCGGACCTAGCTACATTCCAGTCATCGAACGACGCAGACGGCCCGGTCCACCCCGTCCCCGGTCACCGTCTCCGACCAGAACCTGCAGCCGGGTGTCGATGGCCGGCCGCAGTCCACCCACCCCGTCCCCGCCCATCGACTGGAGCCTCCCGCCCCGGCGCGCAAGCGCCGGGGCGCTTCATGTTGTACCCGTGGCCGGCGCGCAAGCGCCGGGGCGCTTCACCTTGCCAATCCGGCGTGCGATTGTGGCGTCGCGCCGAATCCCTAGGCGTGGCGGCTGCATGCGGCCGGAGCTCCCGAGAGCAGGACCGATGGCGAACCGTCCCGATGTCCCGACAGCCGAAGCGGCGTCTCCTCGCCGGCGGCGGTTGCGGGTCGCCAGGCGCACGGCGCCGGGGGCGTCCCCGGGTACGCTGATGCCCGACCCCGCGGCGCTGCCGAGCCGCCTGCACGTCATCGCCTATGGTCCGGACGGACTGGAGGAGATCGCCGGCTGCCAGCCGGCGGACGTGGAGCGGCTGCGCGACCGCGCGGCGGTGCTCTGGATCGACGTGACCGGGCTCGCCGACATCGCGCTGATCGAGCGCATCGGCAGCATCTTCGGCCTGCACAGGCTCTCGCTGGAGGACGTGATCAACGTCCACCAGCGGCCTAAGGCGGAGGATTTCGAGCATCACCTGTTCATCATCGTGCGCATGCTGCTGCCGGGCAGCCAGATCGCCAGCGAACAGGTGTCGATCTTCCTCGGCGACGGCTTCCTGCTCACCTTCCAGGAGCGGCCGGGCGACTGCTTCGAACCGGTGCGCGAACGGCTGCGCAAGGCGAAGGGGCGGATCCGCCAGCTCGGGTCCGACTACCTGGCCTATGCCCTGATCGACGCGGTGATCGACGGCTATTTCCCGGTGCTGGAGACGCTGGGCGAGTCGCTGGAGCAGCTGGAGGAGGAGGTGATCGCCCGCCCCGAGCCGGACCAGGTCGACCGGCTGCACGCGACCCGGCGCGAGCTGCTGACGCTGCGCCGCGCGGTCTGGCCCACCCGCGAGATGGTCAACGCGCTGATCCGCGACGAGTCCCGGCACATCGGCGACACCGCGCGGCTCTACCTGCGCGACTGCTACGACCATGCGATCCAGCTGATGGACATCGTCGAGACTTACCGGGAGGTCGCCGGCAGCCTGCTCGACGTCTACCTCTCCAGCCTCAGCGCCCGGATGAACGAGGTGATGAAGGTGCTGACGATCATTGCCACCATCTTCATCCCGCTCAGCTTCCTCGCCGGCGTCTGGGGGATGAACTTCGACCCGGACGCCTCGCCCTGGAACATGCCGGAGCTCGGCTGGTATTTCGGCTATCCGACGGCGCTCGTGCTGATGATGGTCGTCGGCGGCGGGCTGCTCTTCTGGTTCCGCCACAAGGGCTGGCTCGGCGGGCGCCGGCGGCGCAAGTGACTACGCCGTCGTGACGGCGTAGTCGGGCGAGCCGTCCCAGACGAGCTTCCATCGGGCTGCCGGCCGCACGTTCTGCACCAGGTGCGGTTCGAACGCGACCAGGCAGTCGCCGCCGGGTCGCCGCACCGACGGGTAGACGATCCCGCGCGACCGCTGGCGGCGCAGCTCGCGCGCCAGCGCCTGCCCCGCCGTGTAGCCGACAGCGGGGTCCGGGTCGAGGCAGGGCAGCGGGCCTGACGCCTGGCGCAGGTCGTGGAACTCGCCGATGAAGCCGGCGAGCAGCGCCTGGTAGACCGCCTCGTCGTGGAAATGGTCGATGCGGGCCAGCTCGCGCGTCCGGTGGTAGGCGACCTCGTCGATCGCAGTCAGTTCGTCGAAGGCGCAATACCAGGCGCCCCGGTCGGGTCCGTTGAAGCGGTTGCCCTCCGGCCTAGTATAGGCGAAGGCGGCGTTGATGTAGGTGTGCCCCCAGGCCTCGAACACCAGTTCGCGCGCGTCGAGGCCGGCCAGGCCGGCGCGCTGCGCGTTCAGCCGGCGGTTGGTGAGCGCCTCGATGCTTTCGAGGATCTTGAGCTCCTCCGCGTCGTCGACCAGCGCCCGCAGCACCGGCGGCTTGAAATAGGCTGTGGGAATGAGCCGGATCGTCGCCGGCTCGACGATGGAAACCAGCGGCGGCGTCACACCCCGCCCCGGAGCGCGTCCACATAGTCGCGCGCCTCGATGATCGCCGGGAGGCCGCCCTCGATCATCCGCTCGGCCGGCGAGCGGCCGCCGAAGATCGGGCCGGCGTTGTCCAGCGTGACCCAGCGGTCGGCCAGCGCGTCGCCGAAATAGAGATGCAGCGCCTTGTAGAGGCCGGTGATCGCGCTGACCCGCATCAGCTGGTCCTTGGACAGCTGGCCGGTCCAGCTCTGCGTCTTCATCCGGCTCCAGGTCCGCGGCGACACGGCAATCAGTTC
>JBHJOG010000309.1:0-21407 GCA_050329975.1 Alphaproteobacteria bacterium
AAGGGCGTTCCGGGCGCGCCGACCACGTCCTGCATCGCCGCGAGCACGTCCTCCTCGACCACCTGGTGGTACCACCAGAAATCGCGCTCGCCGTCGTCCGGCAGGGCCTGCAACGGGTATTGCTGGGCCATCGCCGGCCCGGCCAGCATCGTCGCGCCGAGCAGCGCGACGGCCGCGCTGCGATAGGTGCACCATTTGCGTGTCATGGCTTCCTCCCCTGTTATTGAAGCTCTTCTGTTGGCTAGTGCGGCCTTTCAGCCGCGTTCCGCGGTGCCGAGCCGTCGCCGCCGCCAGCCCTGGTAGGCAACCGCGACGATCAGCAGCGTCCCGATCAGGACACGCTGCAGGTGGAAGTCGGCGCCGACCAGGACCATGCCGTTCTCGAGGATGCCGATTGTGAGAATGCCGAGAACCGTGCCCCAGATGGTGCCGATGCCGCCGAACAGGGCGGTGCCGCCGAGGACCACCGCCGCGATGATGTGCAGTTCGTAGCCGGTGCCGAGATCCGGCGAGGCGCCGTTCAGGCGTCCCACCAGGATCGCCGCGGCGACGCCGCAACAGGCGCCCTGCAAGGCGTAGATCAGGATCTTCTGCCGGTCGACATGGACACCGGCGAGCCCGCACGCCGTCTCGTTCGAGCCGACGGAGGTCGTGTAGCTGCCGAACTTGGTGATGTGGAACAGGTACCAGGCGATCGCGACCATCGCGATGGCGATGATCGCCGGCATCGGCACCGGCCCGACGAAGCCCTGGCCGAGAAAGACGATGTCCTGCGGCAGCCGCGACACCACCTCATGGGCGTAGAGATGGGTGAAGTAGAGATGGGTCGCGCCACGTAGCGCCACCAGCGTCCCCAGGGTCGCGATCAGCGGGCTGATCCGCAGCTTGGTGATGATAAGGCCGTTCATGGTGCCGATCGCCGTACCCAGCGCGATGCCGGCCAGGATGGCGAGCCAGACCGGAATGCCGTCCGAGATCAGGGTGGCGACCACCGCCGCGCACAGCCCGAGGGAGGACCCGACCGACAGGTCGATGCCGCGGCTGGAGATCACGAAGGTCTGGCCGAGGGCGATGATCAGGTAGACCGAGACCTGTCGCGTGATGTTCATCTGATTGGAGACCGCCAGAAAGCGGTCGCTGGTCAGCGCCAGCACGATGTAGAGCGCGATGATGATGAAGATCAGGGGATTGAGGTCGGCCGGCCGCCACGAACGGTTGCTCGCGCGCGCTGCTGTCGGGGTTGCGGTGTCTGCGCTCATTGAACCGTTCCTCCGACGATGAGGCCGACGATGGTCGCCTTGTCCGCCTCCGTGCGACGCACCACGCCTGCCACACGCCCGCCCCGCAGAACCAGGATCCGGTCGGCTACGCTGAACACGTGGTCGAGATTGTGGCTGATCACCAGGATCGAGATGCCCTGCTCGCGCAGGTGCGAGATCAGGTCCAGCACCTTGCGCTGTTCCTGTACGCCCATGGCAGCCGTCGGTTCGTCCATGATGATGAGCTTGGCCCGCTCGGACAGCAGGAACCGCGCGATGGCCGTGGCTTGCCGCTGGCCGCCCGACAGCTGGCGTACCGGCACCTGCAGCGACGGCAGGTTGATCCGGACCCGCTGCAGCAATTGCTCGGAGCGCCGGCGCATCTCCGCGCGATCGAGCATCGGCAGGAACCCGAGCCACCGGCGGGACGGCTCGCAGCCGAGGAAGATGTTGCCGCCCGGGTCGAGGTCGGGAACCAGGGCCAGATCCTGGTACATCGTCTCGATCCCGAGAAATTTCGCGTCCTCCGGCGAGCGGGGATCGACCTCCCTGCCTTCCCAGCGAATCTGGCCTGCGTCACGCGCATAGGCCCCGGATATCATCTTGACCACGGTCGACTTGCCGGCGCCATTGTCGCCGACCAGGGCCAGGACCTCGCCGCGCTCGATGTCGAAGTTCACGTCCTCGACGGCGTGGACGCCGCCGAACGACTTGCGAAGCCCCTCGACCTGGAGCAGTGGCGGCGTGCTGTCGGGCATTCGTTTCCGTTCCTGGTTCTGGTGGGCGGGCTACGCCTTGAGCGAACCGGCGGGACGGCCAACGGCCATCCCGCCCGTTCACGCCGGTCAGCGCCCGTAGTGTGCGTTGAGGAACCCGTTCACATCGAACATCGCGACCGGAACCTCCTTGCGGATACGGTACGCGCTGTCGAGCACGGGGATGTCCGCGTAGTAGGTCGGCGGGATTTCGTCGGCGCGATCCGTCATGTGGAGCAGGATCGCCTCGGCGCAGGCGCGCCCCATCGAGGGCGGATCGCGGTAGGGAGCAACACCGATCTCGCGCAGCGCAACCGCCTCCAACTCCTCGACCGTGCCGCCCATGCCGACCACCGTGACGTTCTCGAGCATGCCGTTGGCGGCCAGAGCGTTCTTGGCCGCGACGGCGGTGGCACTGTTCATGCCCACCAGGCCATCGAAGTCATAGGCGTTGATCGCCCGCTCGGTCTCCGTGTAGGCCATGTCCCGGTTGAAATCGGCATTGGCCTCGTAGACCACCTCCACCTTGAGGTCGGTGGCCTCCTGCAGGCCCTCCAGTACGCCGTTGCCGCGATCGCGCGAAATCGAGGAGGCGGCCGGCCCCCACAGGATCACGATCTTCGGCTCGAAATTGCCGACCGAGCGGAAATGATCGGCCAGCCACTCGCCCGCCTTGTAGCCCATCTCGCCGTGACGGTAGACCACCCAGGTCAGCACGTTGTCCTCGTAGGGAACCCCGCCCTCCGGGCGCTCGTAGTCGGTCATCACCAGCTGACCGCCGGTGTTGGCGAACGTCATCAGTCCCGGCTCGTTCAATTCGAGCGAGGTCGGCCCGATCATCAGGTAGTCGAGCTGGGCGGTCGCCATGTCTTCGAGCAGACGGACCAGACCGGCATGGTCCGAACTGACCTGAGGTGCCGCCTCGAACCATTCATAGCGGACGCCGGCTTCGTCCAGCCGGGCCCTGGCGCCTTCCCGGAGCTGGCCGAACAGACCGGTCAGCTCGAGGGTATGGGCGACCAGTCCGATGCGGAATTCGCGGTCGGGGATCTGAAGCTGCGCCTTTGCCTCGCGGACCAGCCCGGTCACCGCCCCCGCCGCGGCGACTGCCGTCAGGAATTCTCGCCTGTCCATCGATCTGCCTCCCCTTGCTGTGACTGTTGTTCCGACGTGCGTCCGTCTTTCCTGCGTTTTCCGTCGTCACCGGTTTCCGTGGGTTTCGGTTGCAGGCGCAATGATAATGGTCAGTACAACTGCCCCATCATGCCGCTCTGTCCAGTCAACCGGCCACGCCTTGCCGAGTAATACAGCGTATGAGCGGAGTTTCCCGCTGGCAAGTCCACAGTTGATCTCGTCCGAGTCCGGACAGTCCTGATTCCTCGCCATTGTGCAGGGCGAAATCAAGGGGTGTGCCCGCATAACTGGCAAGAACAGAAGAAATATTCAGCGTTAGGGGGCCGGGCCCGGACTTCACCCACGCAGGTACGCCGGCCGGACCCGGAAGTCGCTCAACCGCGCCAGACGGCTCGGCGAGCCGAGGCCGCCTCAACTCGACGGGCCGGCCAACCCGTAGCGCAGGCGCGCCTTGCGCGCGCTGGCGGTGACGATGCGGTCGGCGATCATCGCGATGAAGGCGACCGACAGGCCGGCCACGATGCCGCGTCCGGTGTCGGCCTTGGTCAGGGCGATGTACACCTCCTGGCCGAGATCGCGGGTGCCGACCAGGGCGGTGATCACCACCATCGAGATCGCCAGCATGATGGTCTGGTTGACGCCGAGCAGGATGTCGGGAAGGGCCAGCGGCAGCCGGATCCGGGTCAGGATCTGGCGCGGCGTGCAGCCGGAGACGATGCCGGCCTCGACCAGGTCCGGGCTGACGCTCCGCACCCCGTGGGCGGTGTAGCGCACCGCCGGAGCGAGCGCGTAGAGGACGATGGCGACCATCGCCGTGAAGTCGCCGACGCGGAACAGCATCACCACGGGGATCAGATAGACGAAGCTCGGCAGCGTCTGCAGCGTGTCGAGCACGACGCCGATGGTGCGGCCGGCGCGCTGGCTGACCCCGGCCCAGATGCCGATCGGCATCCCGATCGCGGTGGCCACCACCACCGACGCCCCGCAGAGGTAGACGGTGATCATCGCCTTTTCCCACATGCCGGTGACCAGGATGAAGCCGGCCATCGCCAGGCAGGTCACCGCCAGCTTCCAGCCGCCGACCTTCCAGCCCAGAGCCGAGATGACCAGGATCGCCCAGGGCCACGGCACGGCGAGGACGAAGCGCTTGATCGGCAGCAGCAGGTAGGTGAGGAAGGCGAACTTCGCCGACTCGAACGCATCGAAGAAATTGACGTTGAGCCAGGTGATGGCGTCGTTCCAGAACGCGCCGGTGGTCAGCGACCAGGGCTCGGGATAGGTCTGCAGGGCCGGCAGGATCCGGCCCGCCAGCAGGATTGCGACCAGCAGCAGCACGACGATCGCGGTCCGCGGATAGCGCAGCAGCAGGTTCGGCGCTTGGGCGGCGCGCACCGGCCTGGCCGTCCGCCGGGCCAGCGCCTGGCTGAGCCGGTCGACCGCGACCGCCAGCACCACGATCGCGATCCCGGCCTCGAAGCCGCCGCCGATGTCGAGCCGCCGCAACGACGACAGCACGTCGAACCCGAGCCCGCCGGCGCCGATCATCGACGCGATGATCACCATGTTGAGCGACAGCATGATGACTTGGTTGACGCCGAGCATCAGCCGCTCACGGGCGGACGGCACCAGGATCCGCCATGTCATCTGGCGCTGGGTGCAGCCGCTCATGACGCCGAAGTCCTTGATCTCCGGGTCGACGCTGCGCAGGGCGAGCGTGGTGATCCGGACCATCGGCGGCATGGCGTAGATCATCGTTGCGACCAGGGCCGAGACCGGGCCGAAGCCGAACATGAACAGGATCGGGACCAGATAGGCGAAGATCGGGATGGTCTGCATCAGGTCGAGGATCGGGACCAGGATGCGGTCGAACGACCGGCTCCGGTAGGCCAGGATGCCGAGCAGCAGCCCACCGCCGGCCCCGATCGGTACCGCGATGATCACCGAGGCCAGCGTCACCATCGCGCTCTGCCACTGGCCGAACAGCGCCAGGTACAGGAAGCAGGCGCCGACCACCCCGGCGAGCCGCCAGTCGCGGGCGTAGTGGCCGAGACAGGCGACGCCGACGGTGACGACGATCCAGCTCAAGGGCTGCGCGACCTGGATGGTTTCCCGGCCGGTGCCGCTGGTGAAGCCCGTGGAGAGAAGGGACAGGACGACCTTGTAGGGCTGCTCGATCACCCAGGCGATGCCTCGGGTGAGGTCGATGAAGGTGACGACGCCGAGCGAGGCGTCCTCGATCAGCCAGGCCATGGCCGCCGAGACGCCGTCCGCCAGCGGCAGAACCCAGGCGGACGGATATTCGACCAGCCAGGCCAGCCCGGCCTCCTTCGTCCAGTCCATGTCGAGCAGAGACAGCAGGAGCGTGGCGAGGAGCAGGGCAGGCCAGATCAGCGCGCGCGGGCGGGGCATGCTAGAAGACGGCGCCACGCCGCACGAGGACCCGGATCACCGCGTCACGGTCGATGGAGCCGACGACCTCGCCGGCCTCGTCGACCACGCTGGTCGGTTCCGGGGAGGCGACGACCGCCTCGGCGATGTCGGCGATCTTCGCGCCAACCTGGACCGGGTCGCCGCGGCCCGGCCTGTCGCGGGTCATCACGGTCCCGACCGAGATGACCTTGTCGCGCGGAATGTGGCGGGTGAACTTCTCGACGTAGTCGGTGGCCGGATGCAGGACCAGGTCCTCGGGTGTCGCGACCTGGATGACCTCGCCGTCCTTCATGATGGCGATCCGGTCGGCCAGCCGCACCGCCTCCTCGAAATCATGGGTGATGAAGACGATGGTCTTCTTCAGCAGGCCCTGCAGCCGCAGGAACTCGTCCTGCATCTCGCGGCGGATCAGGGGGTCGAGGGCGGAGAACGGCTCGTCGAGGAACCAGAGCTCCGGCTCCACCGCCAGGGACCGCGCGATGCCGACCCGCTGCTGCTGGCCTCCCGACAGCTCGCGCGGGTAATAGGCCTCGCGTCCCTGCAGCCCGACCAGCTCGATGACGCGGCGCGCGCGGGCCTCGGCCTCGGCCTTCTTCACGCCCTGGATGCTCAGCGGGAAGGCCACGTTCTGCAGCACGCTGAGATGCGGCAGCAGGGCGAAGTGCTGGAACACCATCCCCATCCGGTGGCGGCGGATCTCGATCATCTCGGCGTTGCTGGCCTTCAGCAGGTCGAGGTCGTCGAGATGGATCTGCCCGGCGGACGGCTCGATCAGCCGCGACAGGCAGCGGACCAGGGTCGACTTGCCCGACCCGGACAGGCCCATGATGACGAAGATCTCGCCGTCCCCGATCGCGATGTCGACACTGCGAACGGCGCAGATCAGGCCCGACGCCGCGATCTCGGCCGGGCTCGGGGCCGGACTGCGCCGGAGGAAGGCGTCGGCATTCTCGCCGTAGAGCTTCCAGACGCCCCGGCAGGTCAGCTTAGGTCTGCCGGTCATCGGCCTGGTTCCGGAAGTCGTGTCCTGAAGCGGGCGTGTCGGTCGGGCGCGCCGACTGGTCGCTCGATCGCCGGGGCCGCCGTCACCGGCGGCCCCGGCGCCCTCATCCGTCAAGCCGGCGCTGCAATCGTGTTGCCGCTCACTGCGCGATCCAGGCCCGCCAGCGATCTTCGTTCTCCGCGAGCCAGTTCTCGACGACGGCCTCGATGTCCTGCCCTTCCAGGTCGACCGCCGCGACCATGGCGCTCATCTCGTCGTTGCCGATCGTGTACGCCTCGATCGCGTCGTAGGCGCCGGGCCATTGGTCCTGCAGGCCGACCCAGGCCGCCTTCCAGATCGGGCCCCTCGGTTTGCCGCAGTCATAGGCCGCATCCGGGTTCACGCCGACGGAGGGGTCGGAATAGCATTCGGGCGTATAGGGCGGGAACTCGACGAACTCGCCCTCGTATTTCGACGGCGCCCAATGCGGGACATAGACCCAGAGGATGATCGGCGCCTCGCGCTGATAGGCGGATTCGAGCTCGGCGAACAGCGCGGCATCGGTGCCGGCGTGGACCACCTCGAAATCGAGACCGAGCGCCTCGACCCGCTCGTCGTCGAAGCCGCCCCAGGTGACCGGGCCGCCCAGGTAGCGTCCGCGCGGCGCGGTCTCAACCGTCGCGAACACCTCGGCGCAGTCCAGCAGCGCCGTCCAGTCCGGCAGTCCCGGGCACTGGTCCTTCATGTAGTGCGGATACCACCATTCCTCGATCGCCTGCAGGCCGGTCTCTCCGACGTTGACGACCTGTCCACTTGCGGTGGCCTCGTCCAACGCCTCGCGGCCGGTAGTTTCCCATATCTCCACGGCCAGATGAAGGTCGCCGGTCTTCAGTCCGGCAAATTGGGCGATGTAGTCGGCCTGTACATATTCGACCGTATAGCCAGCTTCTTCCAGGATGCGCCCCATGATCCGGGTATTGATCAGCTGGCCGGACCAGTCGTGCAGCGTCAACTTTATCGGGTCCGTAGATTCCACCTGCGCCATGGCGCTGCTGGACATCAGAAGTGCCGACAGCGCCCCCGCCGCAATCCGCGAATACAAGTAGCTCATCCCCGTTCCCTCGCCTGTGCTGTTGACGTTTCTGACTTGCCTCGACCAGCCAGATTAGCGTGCGTGCGCCGAATCTTGTCAACAAGATCGCGCGTGTCCGCGTCGGGAACGGTCACGAGGCGCCGAACACCAGCCAGATCCAGTAGGACCAGCTCAGAACCGCCGCGCCGGCCACCGTTGCGGCCGCCGCGAGGCCGATGGTGCTGTGGCGCTTCGCCGCCAGCCGGGGTTCCCGGGTGCGGGCGGGCGGGCGCAAGGACGAGGCGGCGCGCTGCATGGGATCAGGGCACCGGCCCGACAGCGAAGAAGACGTGTCGGGTGATGACCGTGTAGTCGGACTCGAAGGCCATGATGGCGACGAACACCAGCACCGCCAGCGGCGGGACCAGGATGGCGTAGATCAGGGCCAGCCGTTCCCAGACCATGTGCATGAACACGGCGCAGATCAGGCCGGCCTTCAGCATCATGAACAACAGGATGAGGGACCATCGCAGGTATCCCTGGAGCTCCAGGAGATCGACGAGGTAGGAGAGGGCACTGAGCACGAACAGCCATCCCCAGACCACCAGGTAGAGCTTGATCGGATGCGACTGTCCCTCTGCGTGGGCCTGTGCCATGTCCTGCCCCCCTCACCAGAGATAGAAGAACGCGAAGATGAAGACCCAGACCAGGTCGACGAAGTGCCAGTAGAGGCCCATGATCTCGACGGAGTGGTAGGTTCCCTTCCGGCTGGTAAAGAAGCCTCGTCGTTCGGTGTCGTAGTCTCCGCGCAGCACCTTGCGGGCCACGATGATCAGGAAGATCACGCCGATGGTTACGTGGGTGCCGTGGAAGCCGGTGACCATGAAGAAGATTGCGCCGAACTGCGGCGCGCCCCATGGGTTCTCCCACGGCCGCACGCCATCCTCGATCAGCTTCCACCATTCGAACGCCTGCATACCGACGAATGCGGCGCCGAGGGCCGCGGTCACCAGCATCATGATCGCGGTCTTTTTGCGGTCGCGGCGGTAGCCGAAGTTCACGGCCATCGCCATCGTCCCGCTGCTGCTGATCAGCACGAAGGTCATGATGGCGATCAGGATCAGCGGGATCGATTCGCCGAAGAACGTCAGCGCGAAGACTTCGCTGGCGTTCGGCCAGGCCTCGACCGTCGACATGCGGACGGTCATGTAGCCGATCAGGAAACAACTGAACACGAAGGTGTCGCTGAGGAGGAAGATCCACATCATGGCCTTGTGCCAGGAAGCGGTCTTGAACGCGCGCTGGTCCGAGGAGAAGTCGGCGGCGACCCCGCGCAGGCCCGGGGCGAGCACGGGGGCGGGCGGCGTCTGGAGCGTCAGCGAGGGATCGGCCATGGGGGCACCGCCCTATCTCAGTCCACAGATGGTGAGCAGGAAGTTCAGGTTGTCGTTGCCCGAGAACAGCAGGCCGAACAGGAGCAGCCAGATCACGAGCAGGAAGTGCCAGTAGGTGGCGCACAGCCGGACCCGCAGCTGGACCCGGGCCGGGTCCGGCCGGCGCCAGAAGACGAGCATGGTCCGGCCCCAGGCGACGAGGCCGCCCAGCATGTGCAGCCCGTGCAGGGCGGTGATCATGTAGAAGAAGGCGATCGCCGGGTTGGTGATGTCGAACACGACCATCGCGCTGAGCTGCTCCCACGCCAGGAGCTGGCCGACCAGGAAGGCGGCGGCGAACAGGCCGGCCGTGACCAGCCCGATCTTCGTCGCATCGAGCCGGCCGCGGCGGACGCTGACCCACGCCCACTGGAAGGCGATGCTGCTAGCGACCAGCAGGCCGGTGTTCACCCACAGCAGCCACTGCTGCGGCGCCGGGCGCCAATCCTCGTACAGCATCCGTTCGGCGTAGACGACGATCAGCAGCGAGAACAGGACACCGACCACAGCCAGGAACACGCGCAGCCCGACCGAGGGCGCCGGCAAGGCGAGGCTTCGCGCCGCAGCGTCGCTCGCCAGGCTGGGCGCACCCGGCGTCTCCCAGGACTTCTCCGTCAGTTGGCGGAGAATGTTCATCGGCCCCTCCCCCCGGTGTCCCTATTCTGCTGCCTGGCGGTGCGTTCGCTGCGGCGGCGCGTTCTGCGGCAGGAAATCCTCGGCCGCGCCCGGTACGCTGTAGTCGTAGGCCCAGCGGTAGACCACCGGCTGCTCCTTGCCCCAGTTCCCGTGGCCGGGAGGCGTCTGCGGCGTCTGCCATTCGAGGGTGGTGGCCCGCCACGGGTTGCCGCCGGCCGGTTTGCCCCGGCGCAGGCTCCAGATCAGGTTGTAGAGGAACACCAGCTGGGCGAAGCCGACGATGAACGCGGCCACGCTGATGAACTCGTTGAGTGTCACTACCGAGGCGGGCAGGAAGTCCATTTCGCCCAGTTCGTGATAGCGGCGCGGGACGCCCATCAGCCCGGCATAGTGGAGGGGGAAGAAGATCGCGTAGGAGCCGACGAAGGTGACCCAGAAGTGGAACTTGCCCATCGCGTCGTGCATCATCCGGCCGGTGATCTTCGGATACCAGTGATAGACCGCGCCGAAGATGACGAGGATCGGCGCGACCCCCATGACCATGTGGAAGTGCGCGACCACGAACATGGTGTCCGACAGCGGCACGTCGATCACCGCGTTGCCGAGGAACAAGCCGGTGATGCCGCCGTTGACGAAGGTGACGATGAACCCGAGCGCGAACAGCATCGGGACGGTGAAATGGATGTCGCCGCGCCACAGGGTGAGCACCCAGTTGTAGACTTTGATCGCGGTGGGCACGGCGATGACCAGGGTGGTGACGGCGAAGAAGAAGCCGAAATACGGGTTCATGCCGCTGACGTACATGTGGTGCGCCCAGACCACGAAGCTGAGCCCGCCGATGATCACGATCGCCCAAACCATCATGCGGTAGCCGAAGATGTTCCGGCGCGCGTGCGTGCTGATCAGGTCGGAGACGATGCCGAAGGCGGGCAGGGCCACGATGTAGACCTCGGGGTGGCCGAAGAACCAGAACAGGTGCTGGAACAGGATCGGGCTGCCGCCGCCATATTCCAGGTGTTGCCCCAGCTCGACGATCGAGGGCATGAAGAAGCTGGTGCCGAGCACCCGGTCGAACAGCATCATTACCGCCCCGACGAACAGGGCCGGGAAGGCCAGCAGCGCAAGCACGCTGGCGGTGAAGATGCCCCAGACGGTCAGTGGCAGGCGCATCAGCGTCATTCCGCGCGTCCGCCCCTGCAGCACCGTCACCACGTAGTTCAGGCCGCCCATGGTGAAGCCGATGATGAAGATGATCAGCGACACCAGCATCAGGATGATGCCCCAGTCGCTCCCCGGCGTGCCGGACAGGATCGCCTGCGGCGGGTACAGGGTCCAGCCGGCCCCGGTGGCCCCGCCCGGAACGAAGAAGCTTGCCACCAGCACCAGCACTGCCAGCAGGTACAGCCAGTAGCTCAGCATGTTCACATAGGGAAAGACCATGTCCCGCGCGCCGACCATCAACGGGATCAGGTAGTTGCCGAACCCGCCCAGGAAGAGGGCGGTCAGCAGATAGATCACCATGATCATGCCGTGCATGGTGATGAACTGGTAGTACTCCTCCGCATCGATGATCGACAGGCTGTTCGGGAAGCCGAGCTGCAGCCGCATCAGCCAGGACAGGACCAGGGCGACCAGGCCGATGGCCAGGGCCGTAGCCGAATATTGGATAGCGATGACCTTCGCGTCCTGGCTGAAGACGTACTTCGTCCACCAGCTGTGCGCATGATAGAGTTCGACATCCTCGACTTCGGCCGGCGGTACGGCATCGGCGACATCGTCCAGGCGGTCATCCGTCACATCGACCATCAGGCAGAGCTCCTCGCGCTTGCTCGCGTTTTTTCCTTGTCCTTCATGGCGCGGGGCTCCCGTCGCCGGAGGCGAGGCTCGCCAGGCTGCCGTCCCGCGCCGCGGCGGCCAGTCGGGCAAAGGTCTGCTGCTCCCCCAGCCACGCCAGATAGTCGGCCTCCTCGACGACCACGACCTCGCTGCGCATGTAGGCGTGGGCGACGCCGCACAACTCGGCGCAGAGGATCTGGAAGGTCCCGGTCCGGGTGGGTGTGAACCACAGCTGCGTGATCATGCCGGGCACCAGGTCCATTTTCGTGCGGAACTCGGGCACGTAGAAGCTGTGGAGCACGTCGTGAGAGCGGAGCAGCACCTTCACCGGCATGCCGACCGGCAGGTGCAACGGACCGCCTGCGATGATGACGTCGTCCTGGCCGTTGGGATCGCTCGGGTTCAGCCCGAGGGGATTGTCGGGACCGACATTGCGCGGGTCGGAGGTACCGAGCACGCCGTCCTCGCCCGGCAGCCGGAAGCTCCAGGACCATTGCTGGCCGACTGCCTCGACTTCGGCCGCGTCCTCGGGCACGTCGATGAACTGGTCCCAGACGAACAGGCCGGGCGCCAGCATCGCGCCGACGCCGATCCCGGTGATAATCGTGAGCGTCCACTCGAGCCGCTTGCTCTCCGGCTCGTAGGCGGCGCGGTTCCCCGGCCGGTGGCGGAAGCGGTACACGCAATAGGCCGTGAACAGAAGCACGGCCACGAAAACGACGCCGGTGATCCAGAAGGTGAGGTTGATGGTGTCGTCGATGTACTGCCAGTTGGAGGCGATCGGCCCCCACCACCACGGGCTCACCAGGTGGAACAGCACCGAACCGAGGGCCACCACGACCAGGACGATCGCGACCCCATGGCGGTGCCGTTTGACCTTGCCCTCGGCCTCGTCGAAGGCCGTGCGGATCAGATGGAAGATCGTCAGCACGCCGACCAGGAAGAAAATCAGCCCGGTCCAGTAGAGCGTGACCTCGGCCCCGCGGCTGGCGATGTAGAGTCCGAGCAGGCTGAGGGCGACCATCAGGACGCCGACAACCCATCGGGAGTCGAAGCCGGCCATCGTCAGGCTGGCCTGATGGAGTTCATGGGGGAGTTCAGGGGAGTAGTCGGGAGGCCGCGCCGACTCCGCGCCCGGCCGGTGGCATCAGGCTCCCCGTTCAGGACCTGGCCGAGTCCCGTCGGGCCGTTGGTGCGATAGACCGGGTCCGTATCTCCAACCCGGCGGTCGGCGGTCGCCTCGCGGTACACCATAAGCATACCTCCGGAGCGGGCACGCCGGATGGCGGGAAGCTGGGCGCATACCTACGCTCGCGTTCCGCCAGGCGGTCCGCAACGCACGTTGGCTCGGCCCAATCTTCTCCGGTCTAACCGGAGAGGACTGCACCGCCGACAGGCAACTCAGGGTGAATGCCCGTCGACGGGCCAAACGCTGCCTGTCGATTGGGCACCGGTCAAGGGGGAAATACCTCCCGGCCCGCGCGGCCGCATCCGGACAGCGGGCAGGCGCGGTGAGTTTGGCGCGGTGAGTTTGGATGGGACGCAAGCCCGCATCCAGTGTATAGTCAAATTGTCGCGGGTTGCAGGTCTCACGGGCAGCAACCGCATGGATGCGCGCCATGGGTGGCCTGCGGCCCCCTCGAACCCGCCGTTCGGGAGGAGCGCGCATGGCAACGGACAATCACATCAGAAACCCCATCGAATGGGGCATGGACCAGTTGAAGGGCGGCACCCACGCCCTTGAGCGGACCGGCCACGAGCTGGCCCATGGCGAGGCCGCGGCGCCGGTGCCGAAGGTCAACCAGATCGGCTTGGCGGACCTGCGCGACGCCCTGGCCAAGGGGGCCGGCGACCTTGGCGCCAACCGGACGGACGTCGTCTTTCTGTGCGCCATCTATCCGGTGGCGGGCCTCGTGCTGGCGATGCTGGCGTCGGGCCAGGAGCTGCTGCCGCTGGTGTTCCCGCTCGTATCGGGTTTTGCGCTGATCGGTCCAGTCGCCGCGGTCGGGCTGTACGAGATCAGCCGCCGGCGGGAGGCGGGGCAGGAGGCCAACCTGTCGCACGCCCTCGGTGTGGTCCATTCGCCTGCGATCGGCAGCATCCTCGGGCTGGGACTCCTGTTGCTTGCGATCTTCCTGGCCTGGCTGGCTGCGGCCTATGTGATCTTCCTGCTCACGCTCGGCCCGGAGGCGCCGGCCTCGATCGGTACCTTTGCCAGCGATCTGTTCACGACCGGCGCAGGCTGGGCCATGATCGTGGTCGGGGTCGGGGTCGGATTCGGGTTCGCCGTGCTGGTCCTGGCGATCAGCGTCGTCTCGATCCCGATGCTGCTCGACCGGCACGTCGGCATCGCGACGGCGATCGCGACCTCGGTCCGGGTCGTGATCGCGAACCCGCGCACCATGGCGGTATGGGGCATGATCGTCACCGGCGGGCTCGTCTTCGGCTCGATCCCGGCGCTGATCGGCCTGATCATCGTGCTGCCCGTGCTCGGCCACGCGACGTGGCATCTCTACCGCAAGGCGGTGACCTACTGACCCTTGCCGAAGACGTCCGGCAGCCGTTATTCCGGCTGCCGGACCGCGATCCTCTGGGCACCTTCCCACAGCACCTGCCGGCCCATGGCTTCCAGCCGCTCCAGCCCTTCGACCAGGGTCAGGAAGTGGTTGCCGGCCAGCGGGCCCATCTTGCTGGCGAAGCTGGCGCTGCCATAGGCGAGGAGGATCTCGGTCTCGCTGAAGCCGCCCGGATAGAACAGCATGTCGCCGCGCGACGGGTGGCTGGTATGGTTCTCGAACTCGAGCCTGCTGGCGAAGTCGCCCATCGGGATCCAGACCGCTTCGCCGCTCCAGCGGACATGGATCGCCTGGCTGGCGAGCGGGAGCAGCTCGAGGAAGCGGCGGCAGGTCGCGGGCGCCCGCGTCCACTCCAGCCGTCCCGCGAAGGCGAAGGCGCCGATCTCGATGTGCAGGATCTGCGGGGTCATTCCCACGGCCGGTGGTCGTGGGCAAGGATGGCGGCGGTGGTGGTCGCGGTGTTGCGCGGGCGGGGCGGCGGCATCTGCTGGACCACCTGGCGGCCCCAGCCCGGCGCCGCCACCGGCTCGCCGTCGCGCGCGACGACCCGGCCGCGCACCATGGTCAGGACCGGCATCCCGGTGACGTGCATGCCCTCATAGGGGCTGGTCTTGCCGCGCGAATGCAGCTTCGCCGCCGCCAGCCGGTCGTGGCGGGCGAGATCGACCACCGCCAGGTCCGCGTCCGCACCGACCCGCAGCACGCCCTTGCGGCCGTAGAGCCCGAAGGCGCGCGCCGGCGCAGCGCTCGACAAGCGGACGTATTGTTCCAGGGTCAGCCGGCCGGCGGCGACCGCGGTCAGCATCAGCGGCATCGCGGTCTCGACGCCGGGGAAGCCGCAGGCGACGTCCCAGATCCGGTTGCCGCATTTTTCCGCGGGCAGGTGGGGCGCGTGGTCGGTTGCCAGCATGTCGATGGTGCCGTCGAGCAGCGCCTGCCACAGCGGCTCCTGGTTCGCCTTCTGGCGGATCGGCGGGTTCATCCGCAGCACCTCGCCGCCGGGGCGCACCATCATCTCGGCGTCGAGGTAGAGATATTGCGGCAGGGTCTCGACGGTGACGTCGACGCCGCGATCCTTGAAGAACCGCAGATAGGGCAGGCTCGCCGCCGAACTCTCGTGGGCGATGTGGATGCGCGCGCCGGTCCAGTCGGCGAGCACGCAGGAGCGCGACAGCGCCTCCAGTGCGACCACGTCCGAACGCGCCGAGAGATGCGCCAGCGGATCGATCCGGCCGGCCGCCTGCATCTTCCGAGTCCGCCAGAACAGCATCGGCGAGTTCTCGGCATGGATGGTGCAGCGCTTGCCGAGCGCCGCCAGGATCTCGAAACCCTCCAGCACCGCGCCGTCGTTCGGGCAGGGGAGGTTGCCGGTGGTGTTGCCCAGGAACAGCTTGAAGCCGATCGCGCCGGCGGCTGCCAGGCCCTCGAGCTCGTCCAGATTGTGCTCGCCCAGCAGGCCGTAGAGCCCGAAGTCGACGATCGACTTCGCCTCGGCCAGCGCCCGTTTCTCGGCCAGCCGCTCGGCGGTGTCGGTGGGCGGGATGGTGTTCGGCATCTCGAAGACGGTGGTGACCCCGCCGACCGCGGCGGCTGCGCTGCCGGTCGCCCAGGTCTCCTTCTCCTCCATGCCCGGCTCGCGGAAATGCACGTGCACGTCGATGGCGCCGGGCAGCACGTGCAGGCCGGTCACGTCCAGCCGCTCGCGCGCCGGCGGCAGCGTGCCGGGCGCTGCGATGGCGGCGATGCGACCGTCGGCGATGCCCAGATCGCCAGCGATGGTGCCGTCCTCGCCGACGAGCCGCCCGCCGGCGACGAGGGTGTCGATCCCCGCCATGCTAGATCACCCAGCCGCCATCGACGGCCAGGTCCTGGCCGGTGATCTGCCGTGCCTTGTCCGAGGTGAGGAACACCACCGCATGCGCCACGTCCTCGGGCGCCGAGACCCGCTTCAGTGCATAGTCGGCGGCGTGCCGCTCGCCCGCCTCGGCCGGGGTGATGCCGAGCCGGTGGGCCATGTCGGCGCAGACCTTCTCGAAGCGCGGGCCCTCGACCATGCCGGGGCAGACGCTGTTCACGTTGACGTTGAACGGGCCGGCCTCCAGCGCGAAGCTCTTGGTCAGGCCGCGCAGGCCCCATTTCGAGGCGCTGTAGGATGTCCGGCCGGCGCGGCCGCGCAGCCCGAAGGTGCCGCCGATGTTGACGATCTTCCCGCCGCGCCGCGCCATCATCCCCGGCAGCACCGCGCGCATGGTCAGGAAGCAGCCGGTGAGGTTCAGGTCGATGATCTGGCGGAACTCCTCCGGCGTCGTCTCGACCCCGCTCTTGCCGATCGGGCCGGTGCCGCCGGCGACGTTGACCAGGATGTCGATCCGGCCGAACGCCGCCTCCGCGGCCGCGACGGTCGTGGCGACCTGCTCCGGATCGGTCACGTCGCAAGCGAGGATCTCCACCCGGCGGCCGAGCGCGCGCACCCGCGCCGCCACCGGCTCGATCGCCGCCAGGTCGCGCCCGGCCAGCACCAGTTCGGCGCCGGCGAGGGCCAGCGCCTGCGAAATCGACGCGCCCATGCCCTTGGCCGGACCGGTCACCAGGGCAATGCGGTCGGCCAGATCGGCGGAGGCAGCGAGCGGGAAGGGGGTCATGATGCCGGCAACAGTTTCGATGAAGATGCGTATTGTCGAAGATATGCGCGATTCTCGATACACTCTTTTCGTTCGAGCCCATGGAGTCCGCCCGCATGCCTGCTGACACGGCCCTGACAGACAGCGACGACGTCTTCGCGCGGCTGCGGTCCGACATCGTGATGGGGGCGCTGGCGCCGGGCAGCCGCCTGCGCTTCGCCGAGCTGAAGGCGCGCTACGGCGTCGGCACCAGCCCGCTGCGGGAGGCATTGTCGCGGCTCGCCGCCGTGCGCCTGGTGGCGCAGGAGGCCAACCGGGGCTTCCAGGTCCAGCCGCTCAACCGCGCCGATTTCCAGGACATCGTCGAGATGCGCTGCCGGCTGGAAGGCGACGCCGCCAGGGCGTCGGTGGCGCGCGGCGACGAGGCGTGGGAGGAGCGGCTGCTGATCGCGCACCGCCGCCTGGTCCGCCTCGGCCGGCAGGAGGAGCTGCTGCGCGACGGGATCGACTCCACGGCGGCCCAGAGCTGGGAGGCACGCCACCGGGCGCTGCACCACGCGCTGATCGCCGCCTGCGGCTCCCCCTGGACCCTGCATTTCTGCGACCTGCTCAACGACCAGTTCGACCGCTACCGCCGGCGCGCGCGTTCCGATGCTGCGGTGCAGGCCGAGCTCGCGCCGCAGCACGGCGCCATGGTCGAGGCGGCCCTGGCGCGCGACAGTGCCCGTGTCGCCGGGATCCTGGTCGCCCACATCCGCCGCAGCGGCGACGTCGTGCTCGGCGGGCTGCCGCCGGAGGCGTGACGGCGCGGGAAAGGGCCGGCTAGACAATGGTGCCGCCGTCGACCAGCAGGTCCTGGCCGGTGATGTTGCGGGCGGCGTCGCCCATCAGGAACAGCACCGCATCGGCGACGTCCGCATCCGTGCTCATCCGCCCGAGCGCCGCCGTCGCGCAGAAGCGGGCATGGGCGGCGGCGTAACCGATGCCGTCGCGCGCTGCCTGCTCGCCGAGCTGCCGGGTGAGCCGGGGCCCCTCGACGCCGCCCGGCGACACCATGTTGACGCGCACGCCGCCGGCGGCCGCCTCCAGCGCCGCCGATTTCGACAGTCCGCGCAGCGCCCATTTGGTGGCGCCGTAGAGCGCCGCCTTGCGCACGCCCTTGAAGCCGAAGGTGCCGCCGATGTTGACCACGCTGCCGCGGCCGCGCGCCATCAGCATCGGCAGCAGGTGCTTCATCGTCAGGACGGGTCCGAGCACGTTGGCGTCGAACAGCCGGCGGTAGTCGGCGACGGTGTGTTCCCACAGACTGGCGCCCGAGGGCCCGGCGACGCCGGCGACGTTGACCAGCCCGTACAGGGTCTCCCCGAAGGCTTCCTCGGCACGCGCCGCCGCAGCGGCGACCGCCGGCTCGTCGGTCACGTCGGCCCGGACGACCAGGGCGCGCCGGCCGAGGGCTTCCGCCTCTGCGGCGACGGGTGCGATGGCGTCGCGGTCGCGGCCGACCAGCAGCAGGTCGGCGCCGGCCTCGGCGAGCGCCAGGGTGATCGCGCGGCCCATGCCCTTCGCCGGCCCGGTGACCAGCACGGCCCGGCCGGCAAGTCCTAGTGGGACCATGACAGCGTCCGTTTCTCCGCCGCCGCGGTGACCGTGAAGATCGCGAACGCCACCGCCATGCTGACGGCCACCGCCGCCCAGAGCAGGCCGAGATTGCGGTAGGCCGATGCGTCCAGGATGAGGGTGCCGAGGCCCGGAGCGCCGCTCAGCCACTCGGCCAGCATCGCCGCCAGGATGGCGCTGGCCGACGCCATGCGCAGGCCGGTGAAGATGTAGGGCAGCGCATAGGGGAAGCGGACCTTGACGAAGGTCTGCACTGGGTTGGCGCCGCAGACGTGCATCAGCTCCAGCGCGCTGCGCCGGGCGGCGCGGAAGCCCTTCATCGCGTTCACCATGATCGGGAAGAAGGCGACGATCACCACCACGACGATCGAGGTGCCGACGCCGCGTCCGAAGATCAGGATCAGGATCGGTGCGATGGCGAGCACCGGCGCGGTGCGCAGCCCGATCACCAGCGGGAGCACGGCCCGGGTAGCGGTGTCCGACGCGACGAACATGGCGGCGAGGGTGAGCGCGATGGCGGTCGCGCAGGCCAGGCCGAGCAGGGCGCTGCGCAGGGTCGCCGCCAGCGCCGTTCCGATCTCGGGCCGATTGGCGCGGAATGCCTCCCACGCCGCTTCCGGCGTCGGCATGATGAAGTGCGGGATGGCGAAGCCGGTCACCGCCAGGTGCCAGGCCAGCACGACCAGGGCGGCGCCGATGCCGAACCAGAGGACGCGCCGAACCGCGCCGAACAGGCGGGCATGGCCTTCCTCGAGCCGCGACGGCGGGCGGTCGAGCAGCGGCGCGGCGTCGGGCGTGGCCGTCATGCTCATGCCGCCTCGCCGATGCGGCCGCCGGTGTCCCAGGTGACCGCCAGCCGTTCGGCCAGCGCGACCAGGACGTAGCCGGCCATCGCCAGCACGCAGACCGCGACGATGGTCAGCCAGACCAGCGGCACGTCGAACGAGAACAGTGCGTAGACCATCATGATGCCCAGCCCGCGTTCGGCGCTGACCCATTCGGCGATCAGCGCGCCGAGCACGGCGAGCGGGGCGGCGATCTTCATCGCGGCGAACAGGTAGGGCAGGGCGGAGGGCAGCGACAGCATGCGCAGCCGCTGCCAGCGGCTGGCCGACAGCACGTGGAACAGCTCGCCCATCATCCGGTCGGTGGCGGCGAGCCCCTGGCTCATGCCGACCAGCAGCGGGAAGACGCAGGCGATGGTCGCGATCACGATCCGCGATTCCATGCCGTTGCCGAGCCAGACCATCAGGATCGGGGTCAGCGCGATCAGCGGGATCGAATCGACGATGACGCCGACGGTCAGCACCGGCTGCCGGGCGCGCCGCCACAGGGTCGCCAGCGAGGCCAGCAGGGCGGCGGCGGCAAAGGCAATGCCGTAGCCGATCAGTGCGGCCAGCACGGTCGGCGTCATGTGGTAGAACAGGTCGTCGGCGCTGCGCTCGAACGCGCCGGCGATGCCGCTCGGCGCCGGAATCGTGACCGGCAGCCAGCCCAGGTGCTTGGCCCCTTCCATCAGCCCGATCACGGCGACGAACACGGCTGCCGGCAGCCCGGCGCCCAGCAGCAGGCGCCGTCCCGCGCGCGTGCTGCGATCAGCCGGCACGGCGGGCCCCGACCGGCGGATCGTCGGCGTCGTCGCGGAACTCGTCGCCGAACAGCGCCTCGCGGACCCGGTTCTGCAGGGCGTCGAAGGCCGGGCGGCGCATCAGCGCCAGCCGGCGCGGGCGCGGCAGGTCGATCGGGATCGTCGCCGCCAGCCGGCCCGGGTCGGCGGCGAGCACGTGCACCGTGTCGGCCATGAACACCGCCTCGGCGATGCTGTGGGTGACCAGCACGGCGGTGGTGCCGGTCTCCCGCCAGATGTGCAGCAGCTCCAGGTTCATCCGCTGGCGGGTGATCTCGTCGAGCGCGCCGAACGGCTCGTCGAGCAGCAGGACCTTCGGGTTCAGGGCGAGTGCGCGCGCGATCGCCACCCGCTGCTGCATGCCGCCCGAAAGCTGGGCCGGGCGGGCGTGCTCGAAGCCGGCGAGACCCACCAGCTCGATCAGCGCCTCCGGCGACGGGGCGTCCGGCCCCGGCCCACCCGCGATCTCGCGCGGCAGGCGCACATTCTCCAGCACGCTGCGCCACGGCAGCAGGGTCGCCTCCTGGAAGACGAAGCCGATCTCGTGGCGCTTGCGCGCCTCGCGCGGCGGCTTGCCGCCGATGGTGATCGCGCCCGCGTCGGGCTGCAGCACGTCGGCGATCAGCCGCAGCATCGTCGACTTGCCGCAGCCCGACGGCCCGATCAGCGCGTAGAAGCCGCCTTCCTCCAGCGTCAGGGCGATGCCGTCCAGCGCCGTCACCGCCTTGCCGCGGATCTTGAAGCGTTTGCCGACCCGGTCGATGACGATCCGGCTCACTGGGCCGCCTCGGCCTGCGGGCGATGGCAGCCGCAGCGGTAGTAGTCGGCGATGGCGGCGGCAAGCCGGTCGGCCGCGCCGGTGTCGGGCGGCATCGCAGCCCAGCTCGCCCGCGCCTGGGCCGTCAGCTCGGCTTCCAGGGCGGGCAGGTCGACAGTCACGCAGCGGCCACCGGCGACGACCGTGCGCCCGGCCACGACGAGGCCATCGAGATGGCGCCTGGTCATCCGGGTCAGCAGCACCGCGACCGGATCGGCGGCGCCCGGCATCACGTCGCTGGCCATGGCCGCCAGGTCGAGGAGCATCACATCGGCCGGTGCGCCGGCCTCAAGCACGCCGCCGCCGTCGTCGACGACGGTGCGCCGGCCGTCGACGCAGGCGGCGCGGAACAGCCGCGCCGGTGTCAGCACGTCCTCGACGCCGATGCCCCTGTGGTGCTGCCAGGCGAGCCGGAGCTCGCGCAGCATGTCCTCGTCGTCGTCGAAGGCCATGCCGTCCAGCCCGATACCGAAGGCGAGCCCGGTCCGCAGGAACCGCTCGACTGGCGCCACGCCGGAGCGGAGCCGGAGGTTGGACGAGGTGTTGACCGAAACCGTCACCCCGCGCTCGGCCAGCAGCGCGCACTCGTCCTCGCTCAGCCAGACGCCGTGC
>JBHJOG010000310.1:0-3943 GCA_050329975.1 Alphaproteobacteria bacterium
GAGTCCGTCCGTCAGACAGCTGGCGATGTGCTTTGCTGCTTCGCCCCCATGTAGCCGAGGATACCGGCCAGCAGGAACAGGGCATTCCAAAGGATCGACAGGATGCCGGCGTCCCAGATGATCGCGAGTACGATCAGGACCACGCCGATCACAGCCAGGATCAGGCCGTTCATCGGGTTCTTCGATGCACAGATCATGATGCCGAGGATGACCACGACGATACTGACGATCAGGAAGATCCAGAGCGTCCAGCCGACATCGCCCACCGCCGACATTGCATCCAGCGCCGCCTGGGCATTGGCGTCGCCGCCGGCTGCTGCTTCCTCGAGCTGCGTCCGATCCGTATCGGTCAGCGCCGTATCAAGTGCATCTGTCGCAAATACCGCTATTGCCATCAGGATCGTCTGAATGACGCCGACCACAATGGCAATCACACCACCCGCTACTCGCATTTCTCTGCCTCCTTTCAACAAATCACGCGACGCCCTGGCGTTTCGCAGGGCTCGTCGTTTCGACTCGCCGCGCCAAATCCGCTGTGGGGACGCGACCCTACCAGTGTTTGCAAGCATTGAACAAGTTTGGGTCACGCGGATGACCCGATGAGGGCAAGTTCGTGGGACGGTTGAGACACTTTTGTGGCCGGCTGTACCTCGCCACGGAGCACGAATACCGCTTTCCGACCAGCCGATGCCGGGGAGGCCGGCAGGTCAGGGCACCATCATCCGCGCTGCCGTCGACGCAGCCACCGGCCTGTCCACAACGCTTCCAGACCTTGTGGCAGGAACAGGACGCTGGCAATCAAAATCGCCCCATACAATGCGGGTCTCAGCGCATCGATGCCGAGTTGGCGCAGCACCACCTCGTTGAGCACCGTCAGCACCACGACGCCGACGATCGGGCCGGCAAAGGTCGCCGTTCCGCCGACGATCACCCAGATCAACACGTAGACCATCTGGGTCACGTCGAACCGGCCGGGCGCGACGGACCCGACGCCATGGGCGAGCAGGGCGCCGGCCAGCCCGGCGAACACCGATCCCACCACCAGCGCCAGCGTGCGGTAGCCGCGCGTGTTCACCCCCACCGATTCAGCCAGCCTGTCCTGCCAGTGGATGGCGTGGAACGTCATCCCGATCCGCGACCGCTCCACCCGCCACAGCACCCACAGCGACGCCGCGACGACGGCGAGGCAGAAGTAATAGTAGTTGGCGGTGAACAGGGGCTTGGAGAACCGGATCAGGGTGTCCTCGTGGACAGGCATCAGCCCCAGGACATAGGCGCCGGTCTGTCCGCCGGCGCCGCCCTCGGTCAGCTGGACCGACAGCCAGCCCGTCAGCTGCCCCAGGTCTAGCGGCGGCAGCTCCGGCACCTGGGACAGGCCCTTCGGCCCGCCGAACGGGACGGTGAACTTCTTCCAGCACAGCCGGATCACCTCCGCGGCGGCGAAGGAGCCGATCAGGAAATAGAAGCCCTTCATCCGGAATAGCGGGAAGCTGAGGACCCAGGCAACGAGGCCTGCGATCGCCGCGCCGCCGAGCATCGAGACCGTCACCGGCAGACCCGCCTGCGACGCCAGCAGCGCGCTACCATAGGCGCCGACTCCCATCGTCACCACATGCCCCAGCGACCATTCGCCGGTCAGCGTGATCAGCCGGTAGCTCGCCACCAGCAGCACGTTGACCAGCAGCAGGACCGCCACCTCGCGCTGGGAGATGCTGAGCAGGTGCGGCAGCGCCAGCAGAACGGCCGTGAGCGCGAGCCAGGCGAGGATCGTCACCGGCAGCCACCGGGCGCGCGCGTCGCGGTCGATCGAGCCCGCCAGGGCCGCCATCACGCCCGCTCCCGGGCGCCGAACAGCCCGGTCGGCCGGACAACAAGCACCACCAGCATGAGCAGCAGGCCGATGATATCGGCGATGGTGCCGTCGGTGTAGGTGGTCAGGAACGTGTCGACGAAGGCATAGAGCGCGGCCGCGACCACGGCGCCCTCCAGGCTGCCGATGCCGCCCACGATGATGACGATGAACGCCGCCACGATCACCGAGTGGCCCATATAGGGCTCGATCGGAACGTTCATCGCCATCATTGCGCCCGCAACCCCGGCCAGCGCTGCACCGAGGCCGACCGCGATCTGCGCCGTGCGGTTGACCGAGATTCCCTGCAGCTGGGCCGCCTCCGGATCCTGGGCGCAGGCGCGCAGCGCCCAGCCGGTGCGGGTGTGACGGAGGAACAGGTAGAGCAGCACCAGAAGCACGGCAGAGACCCCGATCACGGCCGCGCGTTCATAGGCCAGCTGCACACCGGTGCCGAACACGAGGCTGCCGCTCAGGATCGGCGGCAGGTCCTTGGCGCGGACTCCGAATTCGACCACGGCCAGCGACTGCAGGATCAGGAGCACGCCGATCGACAAGATCAGCCCGCCGAGCGGGTTGCTGCGCATCGGCCGGAACAGCCCCCGTTCCATCCCGAGTCCCACCCCCGCCACCAGCACCACCGCCAGCGCCACGCCCAGCAGGAAGGGCGCCGACTCGCCCACGACCACCGCATAGACGCAGAACGCGCCGAGCATGTAGAGCTCGCCATGGGCGAAGTTGACGATCTTCATCACGCCGAAGATCAGCACCAAACCGACGGCGACCAGCGCCATGTAGCTCGACGCATACAGCGCGTTCAGCACCGTCTGCAGCAACGTGGCGAGCTCCATCGCTCAGCCGATCCGCGCGCGGGCCTGCAAGGGCAGAGTCGGTACGAGCCCCCTATCCAGGCGCCCATCCCAGCGGCAGCACCCCTCACCCACGCTGATAGAACATCTCGCCCATCGCCTCGAACTTCTCGATCAGCAGGTCGCCATGGGCGTCCCACCAGGCCGGGATACTCTTGAACTCGGCGATTTGGGCCTTGCCGTCCCGGATCACCACCACCGGCCAGTCGCCGACCAGCGCGTTGTCGACGCCGAACAGTTCGGCGCCCCACCACTCGGCCTCGCCGAAGGCGTGCTTTCCGGTGCCGCCCTCCTTCATCGCCGCCAGCACCGCCTGCGGCTCCACGCTGCCCGCACGCGCCGCCGCATCAGCCCACAGGTGCATGATCGAGACATACTCCCAGGAGACCGCACTCCATTCGCCCGGGAACCGCTCGACATACTCGGCGTAGAAGGCGTTCGGCTCGGGAAAGTTGATCCGTGCGTCGTTCAGCGCCGGATCGTCGAAGTCGGGAAACTGGAAGATGAAGCCTTCCATGAACTCCTGCGAGGTGTTGGCGACGATGTCCTGGTAGTAGTCGGCGGTGCACGAGATGATCTGGCCGGTGAAGCCCTGCTGGAAGGCCTGCTCGCACAGCAGGTTGACGAAGTCGGCATAGGCGGTGTCGAGGCACAGGATGTCCGGGTTGCTCGACAGCATCGAGGTCATCACCGGCGCGAAGTCGGTGGTCGAGATGTCGAAGAACACGGTGTCGTTGACCGTGATGCCCTCCGCCTCGAACGCCGCCTGGTAGGTGGCAACCGACGGCCGGCCGAGCGCATCGTCCTGGGCGCAGATCACCGCCGTCCGCAGCTCCGGCCGGTTCTCCGCTAGCCACTGCACGCCGGTGACGTTGTAGATCGGATGCACCTCGCAGGGCGCGATCAGGTTCGGCGTGTCCGGAGTCAGGTCGCTCGGCAACAGGGTCGAGACCAGCATGTCCGCCTGGGCTGCGATCGCATAGGCCGCCGGCATCGGGTCGCCGCCGAGCATCATCACGAACTTGACGTCGTCCTCGAAGATCAACTGGGTCGCGCCGACCGAGGCCTTGTCCGCCAGGTACTCGTCGTCGTAGGGCACCATCTCGACCATGTACTGGTCGCCGCCGATGCTGAGCCCCCCGGCCGCGTTGACCTGCTCGGCCCAGATCTGGCAGCCATAAAGGCCGGGCAGGCCCCAGGCCGCGACCTCGCCGGTGAGCGGGGC
>JBHJOG010000311.1:0-3062 GCA_050329975.1 Alphaproteobacteria bacterium
GACGTGCGCCAGGTCGGCGTCACCGTCGACAAGCAGACCAGCGGCTTCCTGATGATCGTCTCGCTGATCTCGTCCGAACCCGCCTACGACATCAACTACCTGGGCAACTATGCCAATTCCGAGTTGCGCGACCGGCTGCTGCGGCTGGACGGCGTCGGCGGCGTGCTGGTGTTCGGCGGCGGCAACTATGCGATGCGGGTGTGGATCGACCCGGCCCGCGCCGCCGCCCACCAGCTGAACGCCGGCGACATCGTCGCCGCGCTGCGGACCCAGAACATCCAGGTCAGCGGCGGGTCGCTCGGCGAGCCGCCGTTCTCGAACAGCGACACCGCCTTCCAGCTGCCGGTGCAGGCGCAGGGGCGCCTGTCGACACCCCAGCAGTTCGGCGAGGTCATCATCCGCACCGACGACGCCGGCCGGATCACCCGGCTGCGCGACGTGGCGCGCATCGAGCTCGGCTCCCAGGACTACAACCTGCGCGGCTATTTCGGCCCGGAGAGCAGCCAGGGGATCGCGCTCGCGGTCATCCAGCAGCCGGGCGCCAACGCGCTGGACGCCGCCGAGCTGGTGCTGAACGAGATCGAGGCCGCATCGGCGGGTTTTCCCGCCGGGGTCGAGTATCTGATTCCGTACAACCCGACGGAATATGTGGCCGCATCGGTCGAGACCGTGCAGGTGACCCTGCTCGAGGCGGTGGTCCTGGTGGTGATCGTGGTCGTGGTGTTCCTGCAGACCTGGCGGGCGGCTCTGATCCCGATCGTGGCGATTCCGACCGCGATCATCGGCACCTTCGCGGTCCAGCTGGCGCTCGGCTACTCGATCAACTCGCTCTCGCTGTTCGCGCTGGTGCTGGCGGTCGGCATCGTGGTCGACGACGCCATCGTCGTGGTGGAGAACGTCGAGCGGAACATCCGCGCCGGCATGACGCCGCGGCTCGCCGCCCATCGAACGATGGACGAGGTCTCCAGCGCGCTGATCGCGATCAGCCTGGTGCTGGTCGCGGTGTTCGTGCCCACCGCCTTCGTCACCGGCATCCCCGGGATCTTCTTCCGCCAGTTCGCGGTGGCCATCGCGGCGGCGACGGTGATCTCGCTCGTCGTCTCGCTCACGCTCTCGCCCGCGCTGGCGGCGATGCTGCTGAAGCCGCACGTCGAGAACGCCCACAGGAAGGGCTCGTTGCTGCTTCGCCCGCTCAGGCTCGCAGCGCATGGCTTCAATTCGGGCTTCGAGTGGATCTCCGACCGCTACGGACGGCTCACCGGGCGCCTGATCCGGGCGGTGCTGGTGATGATGGTCCTCTATATCGGCCTGCTGGGACTAACCGGCTGGCGGCTGACCGAGACTCCCACCGGCTTCATCCCGGAGCAGGACCAGGGCTACCTGATCGGCGTCGTGCAGCTGCCGCCGGGCTCCACGCTCGACCGTACCGACGCCGTGATGCAACGGGCGGGCGCGATGGCCCTCGAGACGCCCGGCGTCGCCGAACTGGCGCTGATCGCCGGCCTCGACGGCGCCAGCTTCTCCGCCCAGCCCAATGCCGGCACCTTCTTCATCCGCCTCATCGACCATGCAGAGCGGGCCGATGATCCGAGCCTGTCCGCCGACGCCCTGGCCGGCGCCCTGTCGATGCAGATCGGCGGCGCGATCGAGGATGCCAACGTGTTCATCATCAAACCCCCGTCGGTGCCCGGCCTGGGCAACGGCAGCGGTTTCACGATGATGATCCAGGATCGGTCCGGCGCCGGCTACCCGGCGCTGCAGCAGGCCACCTATGGGATGATGTTCGCCGCCGCCGAGGTGCCGCAGGTGAACCAGGTGTTCACCCTGTTCAACACCGGCTCGCCGCGGATCGAGGCCGACATCGACCGGGTCAAGGCGCAGCTGCTGGGCGTGGCGCCGGAGGACATCTACCAGACGCTGGCGATCTACCTGGGATCGGCCTACGTCAACGACTTCAACTATCTGGGCCGCAGCTTCCGGGTGGTGGCCCAGGCCGAGCCGGACGCCCGCGACGACCTGTCCGACATCGGGAACCTGCGGGTGCGCTCGGCGACCGGCGGCATGGTGCCGCTGTCGTCGGTGGCGAATCTGAGCTTCGGCTCCGGCCCGTCCCGGGTGGTGCGGTTCAACATGTTCCCGGCGGCCGAGCTGCAGGGCAGCGCCGCACCCGGCGTAGCCACCGGCGATGCGCTGGCGGCGATGGAGGCCCTTGCCGCCCAGGTCCTGCCGGCAGGCTTCGACGCCCAGTGGACCGACCTCGCCTATCAGCAGAAAGCGGCCGGCGATTCGGGCTCGATCATCTTCATCATGGCCGTGCTGCTGGTGCTGCTGGTGCTGGCCGCGCAATACGAGTCGCTCACCCTGCCGCTCGCCGTGATCATGATTGTGCCGATGTGCATCCTGGCCGCGATGATCGGCGTCAACCTGATGGGCTCCGACAACAACATCCTGACCCAGGTCGGGCTGGTGGTGCTGATCGGGCTGGCGGCGAAGAACGCGATCCTGATCGTCGAGTTCGCCAAGCAGGCCGAGGACCAGAAGGGCATGGACCGGTTCGCCGCTGCCGTCGACGCCGCACGGACCCGGCTGCGGCCGATCCTGATGACCTCGTTCGCCTTCTCGCTGGGCGTGCTGCCGCTGGTGCTCTCGGTCGGACCGGGCGCGGAGATGCGCCAGGCGCTGGGCACCGCGACCTTCTTCGGCATGATCGGGGTGACCGTGTTCGGCCTGATCTTCACGCCGGTGTTCTACGTGATGATGCGCCGGCTGGCCCGCAAGCGGGTCGACGAGCTGGAAGGGCCGGAGGTCGGGCACCAGGGGCCGTCCGAGCCGCCGGCGGTCGAGCCCGGCCGGGTCATGCCGCTCTCCGGCGGCCCGCTGCCGGGCAGCCTCGCCGCCCAAACGCCCGAGAAGGACTGACCACCATGCGGTTTTCCCTGTTCCCGGCGGCGATCGCCGCAGCCGCCGCGCTTGCCGGCTGTGCCGAGTTCGAGGCCGCGCCGCAGCTGACGGTCGATCCGACGGCGGAAGCGGCGTTCGTCGGCGGCGACGCCGGCCCGTTC
>JBHJOG010000312.1:0-19684 GCA_050329975.1 Alphaproteobacteria bacterium
GGAGGGGGCTGCGGCGCCGAAGCCCGCGAGCGCACGGGCCACCGGGCACTCCCCCTGGCCGGCGCCGCCCCCTCCCGGCCTCCCCCGTGCTGGGGGAGGGGATGACCCCGTCGTCACAAGGGAGATATCGCCGGGTCGCACCGGGACAGGGTCGCGATGCTGACCGTCTCCGGCCTCCACCTCTACTACGGGGCGAGTCATGCGCTCCGCGGCGTCGATGTCACGGCGGAGAAGGGGAAGGTCACCTGCGTGCTGGGCCGCAACGGCGTCGGCAAGTCGAGCCTGCTGAAGGCGATCATGGGCCTGGAGACCGCTGCCCGCGGGTCGATCAACTGGTCCGGCCGGGACATCACCCGGATGCCGACCCACCGGCGCGCGTCGCTCGGCATCGGCTACGTGCCGCAGGGACGCGAGATCTTCTCGGCGCTGACGGTGGAAGAGAACCTGCGCAGCGGGTTTGCGGCGCTGCCGGCGGCGAAGCGTTCGATCCCCGAAGACGTGTTCACCCTGTTCCCGGTCCTGAAGGATATGCTGCGCCGACGCGGCGGCGATCTCAGCGGCGGCCAGCAGCAGCAGCTCGCCATCGGCCGCGCGCTGGTCACCCGGCCGAGCCTGCTGATCCTCGACGAGCCGACCGAGGGCATCCAGCCGTCGATCATCAAGCAGATCGAGGCGATCATCCGCATGCTCGCCGACCGCGGCGACATGGCGATGGTCCTGGTCGAGCAGTACTTCGAGTTCGCCCGCGACCTTGCCGACAGCTTTGCCGTACTCGACCGCGGCGAGATCGTTCTTTCCGGCGACCGGGCGGCGCTGCTGGCCCAGGAGAACGAGGTCCGCCGCCACCTGACGGTCTGACCGACCTGGCTTGATTTTACCGGCCGCCGACCGACCTTCTGTGCCCGGTCCAGTACGCCCCCGGAGCCCGCGTCCATGGCTGATCCCGCCGAGGCAGCCTCCAAACGCTTCCGCATCCCTCCCCACCGCATCGCCCGCGCCGGCGACGACACGCCCGCGCCGACAGTCTTCCACTATGTCTGGCGGATGAGCGGCATCCACCAGCTCTGGCTGAGCCTGCTGGCAGTGGCGCTGGCGGCGCTGACCATGGTTCCGCTGGAGTTGCAGCGGCGCATCATCAACGACGCCGTGGGCGACACGGACATGGGCCTGCTGTTCACCCTCGGCGGCATCTACGCCGGCGTCGCCCTGATCGACGCGACGGGCAAGTTCGTGCTGCACGTGTACCAGGGATGGCTGAGCGAGAGCGCGGTCCGCTACAACCGCGAGCATCTCGCCGAGCTGCAGCTGGCCAATGGCGGCGAGGAAGGGCGCGCGGTCACCATCATCGGTTCGGAGGTCGACAAGCTCGGCGGCTTCGTCGGCGAGGGGATCTCAGAGCCGGTGGCCAATCTCGGCATGCTGATCGCCATCGTCGGCTACATGCTGGTGGTCGAGCCGCTGGTGGCGCTGGTGGCACTCGGCCTGCTGGCGCCGCAGGCGGCCGTCGTCCCCTGGCTGCAGGGTATGATCAACCGGCTGATCGAGCGCAGGCTCGGCATGCTGCGCGACCTGGGCGACCTGATCGTCGAGCGGGCCGACGGCGAAGCGGGGGACCGCGACCAGCAGGCGCTGCTGCGCGATCTGGACGCGATCTACGGCAACCACATGCGGATCTATGTGCTGAAGTTCCTGATGAAGTCTTCAACCAACCTGATGAGCGCGATGGCACCGCTGACCGTTCTGCTCGTCGGCGGCTATTTCGTGATGAGCGGGCAGACGACGATCGGCATCGTCGTCGCCTTTCTCTCTGGCTTCCAGCGGATGGCCGACCCGTTGAGCGAGTTGCTGAACTACTACCGCACGGCGGCCCAGGCCAGCGTGCAGCACCGGATGATCGCGGACTGGATGCGCTGATCGGTCAGCGCGCCGCGAGCTCCGCAGCGATCGCCGCCTTCAGGTCCTCGTAGCTCACCTGGCCGATGAAGATGCGGTCTCCGATCACGAAGGAGGGGGTGCCGTCGAGGCCGAGATCCTGGCCGAGGGCCAGATTGGCGTTGATCCGAGCGTCGGTCGCCGCCAGGTCGTCATCGTCTCTGTCGACCCCGACGAGCTCCGCGATGTCGTCGACGATCGCCTCGCTGCGGGCGCCGACGCCGAACATGGTCTCGTGGAACTCCCGGAACCGTCCCTGTTCGTGAGCTGCCAGGGCCACCTGTGCCGCATACCAGCTGGTTTCGGCGAGGATCGGCATCTCCTTGACGATGAGCTTGAGCTCGGGCTCTTCCGCCAGCAGCCGCTGCAGGACGGGCAGCATCACCTGGCAATAGGGGCAGTTGTAGTCGCTGAATTCCACCAGGACGACCGCGCCGTCGGGATTGCCCATGAACGGATCGCCCTGCTCGCCGAACAGGGCCTCGGCATGGATCGCAACCTTGCGTGCTGCCTCGTAGCGGTCGATTGCCTCCAGGATCACGTCCGGATTCTGCATCAGGTAGCCGATCACCGCCTCTCGGTCCAAGCCGTCGTCGGCGGTGCCGGCGTGCGTGGCGGTCGTGGCCGCGACGACAGCCAGCAGGATCGGTGCGAGGAATCGGAGCATCACGGAACCCAAGCAGAAGGAGGCTGATCCCGCAAGCGAACAGTCCGCACGCGGCGCGGGGAGCCGCGCCGCGCGTTCTTAAAATGATTCCAATTCGAGGAACGCCCTTGGCGTGCCGGTGTTGTGCAGCCCAGGCGTTGTGGGGGACGACGCCCCCCGCCAGCGATGGGAGGAATTCATGGCGAAACGCAAACAGCCTCTGGCGGCGGATGGAGCCGGCCCCACTGCCGACAATTTCGGCACCAGCGGCGTCCGCGCACCCGGCGGCGAACTGCACCAGCAGGCAGGCGGCGATGTGCCGGTGCTGACTACCCGGCAGGGCACCCCGGTCTCCGACGACCAGAACTCGCTCAAGATCGGCAGCCGCGGACCGACGGCGCTCGAGGACTTTCACTTCCGCGAGAAGATTTTTCACTTTGACCACGAGCGGATCCCGGAGCGGGTGGTCCATGCCCGCGGTTTCGGGGCCCACGGCTTCTTCGAGCCTTATGAATCGCTCGCAGACATCACCAGCGCCGATCTGTTCCAGCGTCCAGGCGAGCAGACCGAGGCTTTCGTTCGCTTCTCCACGGTTGCCGGCAACAAGGGCTCGTTCGACCTGGCCCGCGACGTCCGCGGATTCGCGGTCAAGCTCTACACCAAGGAAGGCAACTGGGACCTCGTCGGCAACAACATCCCGGTATTCTTCATCCAGGACGCGATCAAGTTCCCCGACATCATCCACGCCGCCAAGCAGGAGCCCGACCGTGGCTTCCCGCAGGCGCAGACCGCGCACGACAACTTCTGGGATTTCATCTCGCTGACCCCGGAATCGATGCACATGGTGATGTGGATCATGTCGGACCGCACCATCCCGCGGTCGTTCCGCTTCATGGAAGGCTTCGGCGTGCACAGCTTCCGGCTGGTGAATGCCGAAGGCAAGGCGACCTTCGTCAAGTTCCACTGGAAACCCAAGCTGGGGCTGCAGTCGGTGGCCTGGAACGAGGCGGTGAAGATCAACGGCGCCGACCCCGACTTTCACCGCCGCGACCTGTGGGACGCGATCCAGGCCGGCGATTTCCCCGAATGGGAGCTCGGCCTGCAGGTCTTCGACGATGCCTTCGCCGACTCCTTCGAGTTCGACATCCTTGACCCGACCAAGATCATCCCCGAGGAGCAGGTCCCGGTGCGCCGGGTCGGGCGACTGGTGCTCGACCGGGTGGTCGACAACTTCTTCGCCGAGACCGAGCAGGTCGCCTTCTGCACCCAGAACATCGTCCCCGGGATCGACTTCTCCGAGGATCCGCTGCTGCAGGGCCGCAACTTCTCCTACCTCGACACCCAGCTGAAGCGCCTCGGCAGCACCAACTTCACCGAGCTGCCGGTGAACGCCCCGCGCTGCCCGATGCACAACTTCCAGCAGGATGGCCACATGGCCCTGGTCAACCCGAAGGGACGGGTGAACTACGAACCCAATTCCTGGGGTGGCGCCGAGGGCGGGCCGCGCGAGGATCCGGTGCGCGGATTCCGCAGCCATCCGACCCACTTCGAGGGAGCGAAGGTGCGCGAGCGGTCGGAGACCTTCGCCGACCACTACAGTCAGGCGCGCCAGTTCTACATCAGCCAGACGGCGGTCGAGCAGCAGCACCTGGCGGATGCGCTGACCTTCGAGCTCGGCAAGGTCGAGACCGTGCCGATCCGGGCGCGGATGGTCTCCCACCTGCGCAACATCGACGAGGAGCTGGCGCAGAAGGTTTGCGACGGCCTGGGCCTGGACGCGCTTCCCGAACCGGCGGTCGCGGCCATGCCGACCCGCACCGACCTGCCTGAATCGAAGCCGCTGAGCATCCTGCTCAACGGCCCGGTCAGCTTCGCCGGCCGCAAGGTCGGCGCGCTGGTGACCGACGGCGTCGATGTCGCCTTGCTGTCGGCGCTGCGCTCGGCCCTGGACGCGGAAGGGGCGCTGCTCTGGATCGTGGCACCCAAGGCAGGCGGCGTCACGGCTTCCGACGGCAGCAAGGTACCGGCCGACGAAACCGTCCGCGGCGGGCCTTCCGTGCTGTTCGACGCCGTGGCGGTGATGCCCTCGGCCGACGGCGGCAAGCTGCTGGTCAACGAACCGCCGGCGCGCGACTTCGTCGCCGACGCGTTCGCCCACTGCAAGTTCATCGCCTTCGTCGATGAGGCGCGGCCATTGCTGGAGAAGGCGGGCATTCTCGAGTCGCTCGACGCCGGCTGCATCGCGCTGTCCGGCACCCGCGATGCCGAGGCCTTCGTCGCAAGCTGCCGCAAGCTGCGGTTCTGGGACCGCGAGGCCACGCTCGGGATTGGGTGAGCTTCAGGCGATGTCGGTCGTGAAGGCGGCCGGCATCGTCACTTCGAGCAGCTCCAGGTCCGCCGAACAGGTCGACAGCCGAGAGGTCATACCGGCGGGCAGCAGCACGCTGTCGCCGGCGGCGAGCGGCTCGTTCGCCAGTTCGCCGGCGGTGAGCGCCAGCCGGCCCTGCAGCACGAACATCAGCAGAGAGTCCGCGTCGTGGCGGCTGGCGCCGGCGGCCAGGCTGCCGTCGGGTTTGACCACCGCCGCCCCGGCGATTCCGCCGGTGGCTCCGCCGATGCCGGTATCGCGCGCCTGGAAGCCGGCCAGCCGCCAGGGACGCCACGTCGCTGTCGCCGCCTGGTGGCGGACGAAGCGCTGGCCGCCGAAGTCCCGGTCCGGGCGCAGCACCTCTGTCGGCAGCGCCATCCCGTGGTCGACGCAGGTCATGTGCTCGGCCGGACATCCGATCTCGACCACCTCGAGCCCGCCGCCGCTCTCCAGCACCCGATGCCGGATCTCGGGCGGCTGCAACACACAGTCGCCGGCGGCGAGCACGAACGGCGGACCCTGGTCCTCATAGACCACCCGCACCCATCCCCTGGCGCAGTAGATCATCTGGAACCGGATCCGGTGAAAGTGGACGTAGTCGGGCACTGGCCCGGGCGTCGGAATCCGGATGTGGGACGCGATCAGCCGTCCGCCCTGGCGGTCGGGCACCAGGTCGCGGTACTGCATGTCGGCCCGGCCGGTGTGCCAGGCAGCGGCGCCTGCCCGGCTGATCGCCAGGGACGCGCTGCCCGCCGGGACCGACACCGGAGGGTCGGCGGCGACGAACTGAATGCGGGTGCCGTTAGGCGCGACCGTCGCCCCGTTCGCGGCTGCTTCAGGCGGCTGGCGGCAGTGCAGGCGCAGCAGGCTGTCGTCGCGCTCCGGACCACGCTCCAGCCGCAGTCGCAGCCCGAAGCCGGAGATCTGGGCGGCCCTCGGATCGTCGGCGGGGAAGATCGAGTCGACGCGGAAGCCGAGCCGCTCGGTGAAGAACGGCAGCGTCTCGGTGAGTTCGGTGCAGGGCAGCACGATCTCGGCCGCCTCGACTGCCAACTGGCTCATGGATCAGCCTTCGGAGTGGTTCCCGCGATGGTAGCGCCGCGACCCGCCGTCCAGCCAGCCCGGAAGCGACTCATGCCTCGCCCGGGCTGATCACGATCTTGCCGACATGCCCGTTATCAGCCATGAGCGCAAAGGCCTCGGCGGATCGCGCCAGCGGGAAGCGGGCGCCGATGACGGGATCGACGCCGCCGGCGTCGACGGCGCGCAGCATCGCCGCGAAGCTGGCGCGGCTGCCGCTGGTGACGCCCTGCAGCCGGACCTGGCGCATCACCGCCAGCGGCAGCGGGACTGTCGCCTCGGCGCCGCCGAGCACCCCGATCAGTGCGATCGTCCCGCCCGGCCGGATCAGGCGCAGCGAGGTGGCGAGCGAATTGCCGCCGCCCAGTTCGACGATCAGGTCGATGTCGCCGGCCGCGTCGCGCGCCTTCGCCGGCCAGTCCGGATCGCTCCGCAGCAGCACCGTGTCGGCCCCCAGCGCGCGGAGCCGGTGCGCCCGCTCCTCGCTGCTGGTGGTGGCGATCACCCGGGCACCGGCGCGGCGAGCGAACTGGACGGCAAACAGCGACACCCCGCCTGTGCCCTGGGTCAGCACCGTCTCGCCCTGGCGGACCTGACCCAGTTCGACGATCGCCGACCAGGCGGTCAGCGCCGCGCAGGGCAGGGTGGCGGCCGCCTCCAGGCTCACTCCGCCGGGGATCGGCAGCAGCGCCTGCTCCGGGGCCAGCATCGTCTCGCGCAGGGTGCCGTCGCCGCCGGCGCCGCCCAGCGCGGTCGCCAGGGCTTCCCGGGTCAGCGGACCGGCAAGCCAGCCGGGCATCGACTGCACCACCACCCGGTCGCCGGTCTTGACCCGGGTGCAGCCTGGGCCGATCGCCTCGACGATGCCGGCCGCGTCGGAGCAGGGCACCACCGGCAGCCTCTGGCGCGGGTTGTAGACGCCCTGCACCAGCAGCAGGTCGCGGCGGTTCAGGCTGACCGCGCGCACCGCCAGCCGGACCTGGCCGGGGCCGGGCTCCTCGCCCGGGCGCTCGACCAGCGCCAGCCGGTCGATGCCGAAACCGCCGTCGACGACGATTGCCTTTGCCATGGTCAGACCCCCAGCCACTGTGCCTGGGCGCTCGAATCGGCACGGATCGCCTGCGGTGTGCCGGCCCAGACGATCGTGCCGCGACCCACGATCCGCACGTCGTCGGCCAGGCTGGTGGCGAAACCGAAATTCTGCTCAACCAGCAGCATGGTCAGGCCCTCGCTCTTCAAGGCGAGGAGCTTGTCGTGAATCTGCTGGACGATGATCGGCGCCAGCCCTTCGGTCGGCTCGTCCAGTACCAGCAGCCGCGGGTTCATCAGCAGGGCGCGCGCGATCGCCAGCATCTGCTGCTCGCCGCCCGAGAGCTGGCCGCCTCCGTTGCCCAGCCGTTGACCGATCAGCGGGAACAGATCCAGCACCCGCTCCATGGTCCAGGCACTGCCGGCACGCGCGAAGCGACGGCCGGCGAGTTCGAGGTTCTCGCGCACGGTCAACGACGGAAAGATGTCGCGCGTCTCCGGCACATAGGCAACACCGCGCCTGGCGATCTCGTGGGGAGGCAGGCCGGTCAGCGCCGCACCGTCGAACCGGATGCAGCCGCGGCCGGCCGGCAGCAGACCCATCACCGCCTTCAGGGTGGTGGTCTTGCCGGCCCCGTTGCGCCCGAGCAGCGCCAACACCCGGCCTCGAGCGGCAGTGAGGCTGAGGCCGTGGATGACCCGCGTCTCGCCGTAGCCGGTATGCAGGTCCTCGACCTCGAGCATCAGCCGTCGCTGCCCCAGGAGCCAAGATAGATCTGTCTCACCAGGGCGCTCGCCCTGGCGGCCTGCGGCGAGCCGTCGAAGACGACCTCGCCATGGTTGAGCACGGTCACCCGGTCGGCGACGTCGAAGGCGAGGTCCATGTCGTGCTCGACGATCAGGACGGTGAGCTCGGCGGGCAGCGCGCGCAGGATGGTGTGGAAGGCGGCAATCCCGCCGGGGCCGATCCCCGATGTGGGCTCGTCCATCAGCAGCACCTTTGGCCGGGTGGCCAGCGCAAGCCCGAGTTCGAGCTGCCGTCGGGCGCCATAGGGAACCGCTTCGACCGGGGCGTCGATCAAAGCTGCGAGCCCGACCAGGGCAGCCACTTCCGACACAGTTGCCGCGACGTTCCGGTCAGTCAGGGTGTCGGCGAACAGGGCCCCGGCGCGCCCCTGAGCGGTGGCGGCGGCCAGGCACAGATTCTCGCGCACGCTGAGACCGGCGAACAGGGTGTTGCGCTGATAGCTGCGGGCGAGTCCGAGCCGCGCCCGGGCATCTACAGACAGCGCGGTCACATCGCGGTCCCCCATCAGGACCGAGCCGGAATCGGGCTTCAGCTCGCCGACCAGCAGGTTGAACAGGGTCGTCTTGCCCGCGCCGTTCGGGCCCAGCACGACCCGGCGCTCGCCGGCGGCAACCTGCAACGAGACGGCGCTCGCGACCGTCAGCGCGCCGAAGCTCTTCTGGAGCGCCCGGGCCTCAAGCATGATCGGAACCGTGGGCCGATGCCGCGGCGAGGCGGTCCCGGCGGCGTGTCCAAACATGCTCGACCTGACCGTAGAGGCCGCGTCCGCCGCTCAGCACGGTGGCGATCAGCACCAGCCCGACCACCAGGTGCCAGTGGTCGGTGAAGCCGGACACCTCGTGCTTGAGGAAGACGAAAACGGCGGCGCCGAGGACAGCCCCGACCAGCGTGCCGAGGCCGCCCAGGATCACCAGCACCAGCACCTCGCCGGAGACCGTCCAGTGCAGCAGGCCGGGCGAGACGTAAGTCGTGTGCTGGGCGGCCAGGGCGCCCGCCAGCCCGGCGATCGCGCCGGACATGGCGAATGCGGCCGCCTTGTACCGCCAGACCGGCAGCCCGACCGCCCGCATTCGCCCTTCGTTAGCGCGGATGCCGACCAGGGTGCGCCCGAAGCCGGAGCGCAGCACCGCGGCCGCGACCATGTAGGTCAGCAGCGCGAGCGCGACACAGAGAAGTGCGAAGGTCCGCGAATTGTTGAGGTCGATGCCGATCGCTGTCAGGTCGAGCCGGGCCACGCCGGGCAGGCCGTCATTGCCGCCGAACAGCGGGCTGTCGAAGACATAGACATAGCCCATCTGGCCGAAGGCGAGGGTCGCCATGATGAAGAAGATCCCGCGGGTCCGTGCGGTCACCGCGCCGATCGCCCACGCGGCGAGAGCACCGGCCGCGATCGCCATCACGAGGCCGGCGCCGCCGCCCCAGCCGAGCAGCAGGCTGCCGGCGGCGAAGGCATAGGCGCCGACGCCGTACAGCGCGCCGTGGCAGAGCGAGACCATGCCGCCATAGCCCGCGACCAGGTCGAGTGCGACTGCCAGCATGGCCAGGATCGCCACTTCCGTCAGCAGTTCGCGACCGAAGAAGCCGGTGAGGAAGGCGTAGAGGATGGCGCCGCCGGCGAGGAGTGCGATGGTCGCGGTCTTGAGCGGGGTTTGGTGGAACATGGCTCAGGCCCGCGCCGGGAACAGGCCCGCCGGCCGCAGGATCAGCACCGCCGCCAGCATGGCGTAGATCGCAATCGCCGCCAGCTGCGGGGCCAGCACGGCGCCGAAGGTCTGGACGAAACCGGTCAGCAGCGAGCCGGCGATGGCGCCCTTCAGGCTGCCGAGGCCGCCGACGACGACCACGATCAGTGTCGGGATCAGGATCGCCGTACCCATGTCGGTCGTCACCGACAGCACCGGGGCAGCGACCGCACCGGCCAGCCCCGCCAGCCCGCAGCCGACGCAGAACACGACGAAGAACACCCGCTCGACGTTGATGCCGAGGCAAGCCGCCATGTGCTCGTGGTCGACTCCGGCGCGGATCACCGCGCCGATCTGGGTGCGCGCCAGCACCAGCGAGAGCACGGCCATGGTCGCCAGGCCGAGCCCGATGATGAAAAGCCGGTAGGTGGGATAAACGATGCCGAACAGCTCGCTGCGGCCGGCGAGCAGCGCGGGCTCGGCCAGGCCGAGCGCGATGTCGCCCCAGATCATCCGGAACAGGTCCAGGAAAACGAAGATGAGCCCGAAGGTGACCAGCACCTGGTTCATCGGTCCGGCGCGGCGCAGCCGGCGGATCAGCACGACATAGAGCAGCATGCCGACCAGCGCCACCGCGATCGGGGCGGCGGCGAAGGCGGCCCAGGTGCTGCCTGCGAAGCCGGCGGCCGAGACGCCGACGAAGGCGCCCAGGGCATAGAGCGCGCCATGAGCGAGGTTGATGAAGTGCATCAGCCCGAAGATGACCGTCAGGCCGACCGACAGCAGGAAGAACAGCATCGAGAGCTGCAGCGCGTTCAGCGCCTGCACGATCCAGAACGAGGCGTCAGCGGTCATGGGCACTCATCCGGGCCGCCCGGGCAACGGCGCGGCGCCGCGCCCGGGTGGTGCATGCGTATCGCGCGTCGGACTCCGGCTAGAGCACGCACCCGTTCACCGGGTCGCGGACCTCCTCGATCACGTCGACGATGGACTGGGTCAGGCCTCCCTCGCCGGCGACGGTCTCGTAGATGTAGATGTTCTGCACCACGTTGTTGGTTGCCGGGTCGATCTGCAGCGGCCCGCGCGGACCGACGAAGCTGGCCTGCGCCAGCGCCTCGGCAAGGGCAGCCCGGTCGGTGGCGCCGCCCCGGATCGACTCGATCAGCGCGCGCGCCGCGTCGAAGCCCTGGACCGCATATTCCGAGGGCACGCGGTCGTAGGCGGCCTGGAAAGCCTCGACGAAGGCCGCATTCTCCGGAGTGTCGATCGTCGGCACGTAGTGCAGGGAGGCGACGACTCCCTCCGCCGCCGGCCCTTGGGCGTTGACGTAGAGCGGCGACGTCAGGAAGCCGGAACCATAGAGCGGGATCTCGTCCTTCAGCCCGAAGCTGTCATATTGCTTGACGAAAGAGATCGCCTCGCCGCCGGCATAGAATACGAAGATCGCGTCCGGCCCGGCCGACTTGGCGGTGGTGAGGTAGGGACCGAAATCCTGGGTGGTCTGGAACGGCGTGAACGCCTGGCCGACGACGGTGCCGCCCGCCTCGGTGAAGGCCGCGGCGAAGGTATCCATCATCTGGTGTCCGGCCGCATAGTCGGGGGCGAGCGTGTAGACGGTCTCGACACCATGGTCGAACATCCACTGGCCCATCGGGCGGTTGACCTGGCTGTTGGAGAACGACACCCGGGTGATGAACGGGCTGCAGCGCTCGCCGGTGGCCTCGTCGTTGCCGGCGTTGGCCACGATCAGCGGCGTCTCCGACTGGTGGACGAAGTCGCGGATCGCACCGAGCACGCCGGAAGAGACGATGCCGACGATGGCGATGACTTCGTCCTGCAGCACAAGCTTGCGCGCCTTGCTCAGCCCGACCGCGGGGTCGACCTCGGTATCCTCGCGGATCACCTCGATGCTGTGCTCGGGGATATCGCCGCCGTGCAGGTCGAGCGCGAGCACGAAGCCGTCGTCGATCTCCTGGCCGAGCGCGGCGTAGACGCCCGAATAGGGTAGCAGCAGGCCGACACGGAACTCCTCCCCGGCTGCCGGGGCCAGGCCGGCGATCATCAGCGCCGTTCCCGCGAGCGCCGAAAACCTCAACGTCCTCATCGCATCCTCCCTTGCTGTCACGGCCGCTCTCCGGCCTGTCTGCTTGTGCGATACGTGTCCACGCCGTTCCCGGCCATGCTAGCGTCATGGGCTCGAATCTGCAGCGGCCTTTGTGAGCGGACATCTCGGGCATGTCAAAGCAGGTGTTGATCATCCCGGCGGCCGGCCGGTGAGCGTGTTTTGGGCTACTGGCCGGCCGCTGCGGATCGCGGCCGGGGGCGCCTCGCTGGAGGCGCGCTGTTCCGGCCCGCCGCCGGGCGAGGCGCCGACGCTGGTGCTGCTGCATGAGGGCCTCGGCTCGGTCGCGCTGTGGCGGGATTTCCCGGACGCGTTGGCGGCTGCAACCTGCTGCGGCGTGTTCGCCTACTCCCGCCAGGGGTACGGTGCCTCAGATCCATGCCCGCTGCCGCGCCCGCTGGACTACATGACCGACGAGGCGGTGCGGGTTCTGCCGCAAGTGCTGGACGCGGTCGGGCTGGTGCGCGGCGTGCTCGTCGGCCACAGTGACGGGGCCTCGATCGCCGCTCTGAACGCTGGGCTGGTCGGCGACCCGCGGATCGCTGGAATCGTGCTGATGGCGCCGCATTTCTTCACCGAGCCGATGGGCCTCGCCGCGATCGCCGCGGCGCGCGCCGCCTATGAAGCCGGCCCGCTGCGCGACCGGCTCGCCAGGTACCATGCCGATGTCGATACCGCCTTCCACGGCTGGAACGACGCGTGGCTCGATCCCGGTTTCGTGAGCTGGGATATCCGCGCCCCGCTCGCGGGCATCAACGTACCGGTGCTCGCGATCCAGGGTGAGGACGACCAGTACGGCACCGCGGCCCAGCTGCAGGCGGTGGAGACAGCCGTGCCGGTGTCGGTAACGCTCGCCATGCTCCCCGACTGCCGCCACGCGCCTTTCGTCGACCAGCCGGAACGGACACTGGCGCTGATCCGCGCGTTCGTGGGCGGCCTGTGAATGATAGTGCTGTTGTGTCGAGCCCATCCTGCACTATAGTTCACAAAACGAAGGGAGAGCAGGTGACGACGATCGATTTCCAGACCGAGCCCGCCCGCTACCGACATTGGCGGATCGAGGTCGACGGCGAGATCGCCCGCCTGATCATGGACGTCGACGAGGATGCCGGGCTGTTCGACGGATACCAGCTCAAGCTCAACTCCTACGACCTCGGGGTCGACATCGAGCTCGCCGACGCAGTGCAGCGACTGCGCTTCGAGCATCCGGCGGTGAAGGCGGTGGTGCTGGTGTCCGGCAAGGAGCGGGTGTTCTGCGCCGGCGCCAACATCCGCATGCTCGCCGGCGCAAGCCACGCCCACAAGGTCAATTTCTGCAAGTTCACCAACGAGACCCGCAACGCGCTGGAGGCGGCCGGCGCCGAATCCGGTCAGCACTATCTCTGCGCGGTGAAGGGCGCCTGCGCCGGCGGCGGCTACGAACTCGCCCTGGCCTGCGACCACATCATGCTGACCGACGACGGCGCCTCGACCGTGGCCCTGCCGGAGGTGCCGCTGCTGGCGGTGCTGCCGGGTACCGGCGGTCTCACCCGGGTGACCGACAAGCGCAGGGTCCGCCGCGACCGGGCCGACGTGTTCTGCTCGATGGAGGAAGGAGTCAAGGGCGCCCGGGCGCGCGACTGGGGGCTGGTCGACGAATTGGTGCCGAACGGCAGCTTCGACGCCATGGTCGCCGCCCGCGCCAAGGCCATCGCCGCGGTCAGCACGCGGCGGGGCGCCGGCTCTGGCGTCGTGCTGACGCCGCTGCAGCGCCGCTTCGAAGGCGATGCCATCGCCTATTCCACCGTCTCCGTCGCGATCGACCGGGCCGCCCGCACCGCGACCGTCGAAATCCGGGCGCCAGTCGGACCGGCGCCGGCATCGGCGGCGGCTTTGCACGCGGAGGGGGCTGAAAGCTGGAGCCTGCGTTGCGCCCGCGAACTCGACGACGCGATCCTGCATCTCCGGTTCAACGAGACCGAAATCGGTCTCCTCGTGTTCAGGACAGCGGGCGATCCGGTGCTGGTCGCGGCGCACGAGGCGCTGCTCCTCGCCAGCCGCGACCATTGGCTGGCCAACGAGATCCTGCTCTTCTGGAAGCGGGTGTTGAAGCGGATCGACCTGACCGCGCGCTCGCTGGTCGCCCTGATCGAGCCCGGCTCCTGCTTCTCCGGACTGCTCGCCGAGATCGCCTTCGCCTGCGACCGCAGCTACATGGCGGTGGGCAGCTTCGAGGGCGACAACCGGCCGCCGGCGGCGCTGGTCCTCGGCGAGGCCAATTTCGGCCCCTTCCCGATGTCGAACGGCCTGACCCGCCTGCAGACCCGCTTCCTCGGCGACCCGCAGGCGCTGGACAGTGCCGCAGCCCGCCGGGGCGAGGCGCTGCCCGCCGAGGTCGCCGAGGCGTTGGGGCTGGTCACCTTCGCCTTCGACGATATCGACTGGGAGGACGAGGTGCGGATCTTTCTCGAGGAGCGCGCCAGCTTCTCCCCCGACGCCCTGAGCGGCATGGAGGCCAATTTGCGCTTCGCCGGTCCGGAGACGATGGAGACCCGTATCTTCGGCCGGCTGACCGCCTGGCAGAACTGGATCTTTCAGCGGCCGAACGCCGTCGGCGAGGCCGGCGCGCTGCGCCGCTACGGCAGCGGCCGGCGTGGGGAATACGACATGCGGCGGGTCTGAGCGCCGCAGGGAGGACGACCGATGTCCGACGCCAACGATGTCAGCTACGACACGCTGATCCCCAACAACGTGGGGCTGTCCGCCGACCGCCGCGTCCTGAAGGCGCTGGAGAAGTGGCACCCCGGCTACATCGCGTGGTGGCGGCGCCTGGGACCCGAAGGATTTCAGGACAAGCCGGTCTACCTGCGCACCGCTGTCGGGGTCGACCCGCAGGGCTGGGCGCGGTTCGACTATGTGCGCATGCCCGACTACCGCTGGGGCATCCTGCTCGCGCCCCGGCAGGACGGCCGCACCATCCCCTTCGGCGAGCATCTCGGCGAGCCGGCCTGGCAGGAGGTGCCGGGCGAGTACCGCGCCATGCTGCGCCGGCTGATCGTCATCCAGGGCGACACCGAGCCGGCCTCTGTCGAGCAGCAGCGTCACCTCGGTGCGACGGCTCCCTCGCTCTACGATCTGCGCAACCTGTTCCAGGTCAATGTCGAGGAGGGCCGCCATCTGTGGGCGATGGTCTACCTGCTGCACAAGTATTTCGGCGCCGACGGGCGGGAGGAGGCCGATGGACTGCTCCGCCGCTGCTCCGGCTCGGCCGAGGCGCCCCGCATGCTCGGCGCATTCAACGAGGAGACGCCGGACTGGCTTTCCTTCTTCATGTTCACCTGCTTCACCGACCGCGACGGCAAGATGCAGCTGGAGAGCCTGGCCCAGTCGGGCTTCGACCCGCTTAGCCGGACCTGCCGTTTCATGCTGACCGAAGAGGCGCACCACATGTTCATCGGCGAGTCCGGCGTCGGCCGCATCATCCAGCGCAGCTGCGAGGCGATGCGGCAGGCCGGCATCGACGATCCGCATGCGATCGAGGCCGTGCGCGCGCTCGGCGTCATCGACCTGCCGACGATTCAGAAGAAGCTGAACCTGCACTATTCTCTGTCGCTCGACCTGTTCGGGTCCGAAGTCTCGACCAACGCCGCCAATGCCTTCAGCGCCGGCATCAAGGGCCGCTTCCGCGAGACGAGGATCGATGACGACCACCGGCTGGTGGACGCCACCTATCCGGTGGCGCAGCTTGCCGGCGACCGGATCGAAATGGTCGCGATGCCGGCGCTGTCGGCGCTGAACATGCGGCTGCGCGACGACTATGTCCGCGACGCCTCCGGCGGAGTCCGGCGCTGGAACGCGATCATCGCCAAGGCGGGCGTGGACTTCGCCATGGCGCTGCCGCACCAGGGCTTCAACCGCCGGATCGGTTCTTTCGCCGGCGCTCATGTCACGCCGGATGGCGCGGTCGTCTCCGCGCAGGCCTGGAACGCACGGCGCGCCGACTGGCTGCCCGACGCTTCCGACGGCGACTACGTCCAGTCGCTGATGCGGCCGGAATACGCGCCCGGCCGCTATGCCGGCTGGATCGCACCGCCGAAGGCCGGCATCGACAACCGGCCCGGCGACTTCGAATATGTCAAGCTGGCAGCTTGCTGAATGGGCATCGTACCGGTTCCCGAGGCAGGCGATGTCGACCCGCCGCAACAGCCGGCAGCCCCGCCTTTCGTCCACCGCTGCCGCGTCACCTGGGCAGACTGCGACATCGCCCAGATCGCCTATACCGGCCGGCTGCCGTGCTTCGCGCTGGATGCGATCGATGCGTTCTGGGAGGCGGCCGTCGGCGTCGACTGGTACCGGCTGACTCTCGATCACGGCCTCTCCACTCCGTTCGTCCGCCTGGCGATGGACCTCGCCAGCCCGGTGACTCCGCGCTTGCCCCTCGACTGCACGGTTGCCGTCGCCAGGCTCGGCCGCACCTCGATCGGCTTCCGGGTCGAGGGACGGCAGGGCGGCACGCTCTGCTTCACCGGCGACTTCGTCTGCGTCTTCGTCCGCTCGGACAGCTTCACCAAGATCGAGATCCCGCCCCGCCTGCGCGCGGCGGCGGCGGTGCATGCCATCGCCGGCGGATGAAGATGGACGGCTTCACCCCCCACGATGACGCATCGGGCGCTGACGAGGACGCCGATGGCTTCCTGCGCCGGCTGGGCGCCCGGGTCCGTGAGGCGCGGGCGGGCAACGGCCTGTCGCGCAAGGCGGTGGCGGAGCGCTCCGGCGTCTCCGAGCGCTACCTGGCCCGGCTGGAGGGCGGCGACGGCAACATCTCGATCGCCCTGCTGCGCCGGGTCGCGCTGGCGCTCGGCATGCCGCTGGATCGGCTGGTCGCCGACCGGCCCCACCCAGGCGAGCGCGCCCAGCGGGTGACGCTGATCGGGCTGCGCGGCGCCGGCAAGTCGACTCTGGGCCGGCTGGCAGCCGAGGCACTCGGCGTCCCGTTCCTGGAGCTGAACGCCGAGATCGAGCAGGCCTGCGGGATGCCGGTCGGCGAGGTAATGGCGCTCTACGGCCAGGAAGGCTACCGCCAGCTCGAACGGCAGGCGGTCGAGCGGGTGGCCGCGGCCCATGACCGACTGGTCCTGGCGGTGGCCGGCGGCATCGTCTCGGAGCCGGCGACCTTCGAGTTCCTGCTGCGCCATTTCCACACCATCTGGCTGCGCGCGCGGCCGGAGGAGCACATGGCGCGGGTCCGCGCCCAGGGCGACGAGCGGCCGATGGCCGGCAATCCGGCGGCGATGCAGGAGTTGCGCCGCATCCTCACCGGCCGCGAGGCCCTCTACGCCCGCGCCGAGGCGCAGGTCGACACCTCCGGCCGCAGCCTCGAGCACAGCCTGCGCGACCTGGTTGCGATGGTCGCGGGGCGCGGCTTCCTCTCGGCCCCCGGGTGAGGCGCGCGGAGCTATCGACCCGCGAAGCCGGGCGGGCGCTTCTCCAGGAAAGCGAGAACGCCCTCGCGGTAGTCGGCGCTGCGGCCGGCGATGCCCTGCAACGCCGCCTCCGCCTCCAGATAGGCGGCGAAGTCCAGGCCCTCGGCGGCCATCACAGCCCGCTTGATCTGCCCGAAGGCGATCGTCGGTCCGGCAGCGAGCCTCTGCGCCAGCGCTGCCGCCTCGGCGGCGAGCTCCCCGTCGCTCACCACCTGCCAGACCAGACCCCATTCGGCGGCGCGCGCGGCCTCCACCGGCTCCGCGGTCATCAGCAGCCCCCGCGCCCGCGCCGCGCCCACCGCCTGCACCAGCCGCCAGCCTACGCCGGCATCCGCCGACAGCCCGACCCGGGCGAAGGAGAAGGACAACGTGGCCGAGCCGGCGGCGAGAACGATGTCGCCGGCCAGCGCAAGGCTTGCCCCAGCGCCGGCAGCGATTCCGTTGACCGCGCAGATCACCGGCTTGGCCATTTCCGCCATCAGCCGCAGCACTGGGTGGTAGAGGTCGCGCTGGATGGCGGCGAGGTCGGGTGGCCCGGTCCAGCCGCGCGGGTCGCGCTCGGTGAGGTCCTGTCCGGCGCAGAAACCGCGCCCCGCGCCGGTCACCACCACCGCCCGGACGGCGGGATCGTCGGCGACCGCCGCCAGGGCGCCGCGCAGCGTCTGCAGCATCGGCGCGGTCAGCGCATTCAGCCGCTGCGGCCGGTTCAGCGTCAGGACCGCATAGCCATCCCGGTCATGGCGCAGCACCACCGCATCGCTGTCCAGGGCCGTCATGCTGCCGGGAGACGCTGACAGGCCGGTTTGGAGATTGCAGGATGCATGTCGTTCTCCCTTTGCCTATCCGCAGGTACGATAGGATCGTCGGTATGCCCGGTCTCTCCACTCCCAAGGATGCGACATGACGGTGCGGGTCGAGATCCGGGGCGGCATCGCGGTTGTGACGCTCGACAGCCCGCCGGTCAATGCGATCGGCCGCGCCGAGCGCGAGGGCCTGCTGGTTGCGGTGCGTCGTGTGGCCGACGATCCCGTCGTCGTCGCCGCCGTGCTGACCGGAGCCGGGCGCGCCTTTGCCGCCGGGGCGAACGCGGCGGAGTTCGACCTGCCCCCACAGCCGCCGCACCTGCCGGAGGTGGTCGACGCCATCGAGGCGTCGGAGAAGCCCTGGGTGGCGGCGATCGACGGGCCGGCACTTGGCGGCGGCTACGAGTTGGCCCTCGCCTGCCGGCGCCGGGTCGCCGGCCCGCGGGCGCTGGTCGGGCTGCCGGAGGTGACGCTCGGCGTGGTGCCCGGCGCTGGCGGTACCCAGCGGCTGCCGCGCCTGATCGGCTTCGCGCCCGCGCTGGAGCTGATCGCGGCCGGGCGTACGGTGAAGGCCGCGGAGGCGACCCAACTGGGGATGGTCGATGCGCTGGCCGACGATCCGCTGGCCGCCGCGATCGACGCCGCCCACGCGCTTGCCGGCTCGCCGCCTGCCCCGCTCTCGGCTCGTTCCCGGCCGATAGCGGACGCCGGCACCCTCGCCGCCGCACGGGCGGCGGCCGCCAGGCGCATGCGCGGGCAGGACGCGCCACAGGCGGCGATCCGGCTGGTCGAGACCGCCGCCGCGACCGACTTCGCAGAGGGCGTCAGGATCGAGCGCGCCGCGTTCCTCCAGCTCAGGGAATCGCCGCAGGCGAAGGCGCTGCGCCACATCTTCTTCGCCGAGCGCGCCGCCCGGAAGCGGCCGGAGCTGCAGGCCGCGGCGCCGGGCGAGATCGCCTCGGCGGTGGTGGTCGGCGGGGGCACCATGGGCGCGGGCATCGCTTATGCGCTGAATGCGGCCGGCATCGCGGTGAGCGTGGTCGAGACCGATGCCCCGGCGCTGGACCGGGCGCGGTCCAATGTCGGCCGCCTGTTCGCGACCGCCGTGCAGCGCGGGCTGATGACGGAGCCGGAGGCGGCCGAGCGGCAGGGCCGGCTCGGCTGGGCGACATCGCTCGACGGCCTCGGCGAGGCCGATCTTGCCGTCGAGGCGGTGTTCGAGGACCTGGCGGTGAAGCAGGACCTGTTTCGCCGGCTCGACGCGGCGATGCGGCCGGGAGCGCTGCTCGCCACCAACACTTCCTATCTCGACGTGAACCTGATCGCGGCCGCCACCGCGCGGCCGGAAGCGGTGCTCGGCCTGCATTTCTTCAGCCCGGCCCACATCATGAAGCTGCTGGAGGTCGTCCGTGCCGATCGCACCTCCGCCGAGGCGCTGGCGACCGCGCTGGCGCTTGCCGCCAGACTCGGCAAGGTACCCGTCGTCGCCGGTGTCTGCGACGGCTTCATCGGCAACCGCATCCTCGCCCGCTACCGCGAGGTCGCCGACATGATCCTGATCGATGGCGCCCTGCCCTGGGAGATCGACGCGGCGATGGTCGATTTCGGCTTCGCCATGGGCCTCTACGCTACTCAGGACCTGTCCGGGCTCGACATTGCCTATGCCAACCGGAAGCGGCTGGCCGCGACCCGCGACCCGCGCCGGCGCTACGTCGCCATCGCCGACCGGGTCGTCGAGGCAGGCCGGCTGGG
>JBHJOG010000313.1:0-16717 GCA_050329975.1 Alphaproteobacteria bacterium
GTGATCGCCGGAACGGTGCCCGAGACACCAAGCCGCTGGCTCGACATGCCTGGCGACGCGTGCTTCGTGATCAGCGAGAGCGACGGCCTGGTCGAGCCTCTGGTCGATCTGGGAGAGCCGGTCCGCGCCGGGACGGCCATCTCCCAGGTTCACCGGATCGACCGGACCGGCGTCGCACCTGCCGTCTACCGCGCGCGGATGGACGGCCTGCTGGTCGCCCGGCACTTCCCGGGGCTGATCGCGATGGGCGACTGCCTCGGCGTGGTCGCCATCGAGGGTGAGGACCTGGCCGGAGCAGCCGTCAAAGCCTAGTGGCTGGCAGCCTTCTCAGGTATGTGCGACTGCCTGTCATGCACGCTGTCGTCGGCTGCCTCGACCGCTGCCCGAAGCCCCTCGGCTGCCGCGGCCTTGGCCCGATCTGCCACGGTCGACGCCCTGTCCTCGACCTCGCGCCGGATCCGCCCTGCCTGCTCGCCGAGCAGGCGCTGTTCGACCGGGGTCGAAGGCAAAAGGGCGCCGAGGACGGTGCCGGCGACCACCGCGATCGCCCCGGCGACCAGCGGCTCGGCCTCGTAGAGCTGCCGGGCGCGGTCCTGCGCCCCGTGCATGTGCTCCTGCACCCGGCGGGCCTGGGCGCCGACGGCGTCGGTTCCGCGATGGATGGCAGCCCCGGCGCGCCGACCGGCGTCCGATACCATCTCCTCGGCGCGACGCAGGCCGGATTCTACCCGTTCCCGGAAGGCGTCCACGCTCTCCTCGGCGCCACGCTTCAGCTCCAGGACTCGCGCCCTGGCCTCGAGCACCCGGTCCTGGAAACTTTCCTCGGCCTCGCCTGTCTCGCGCTGCACGGCCGCCGCGGCGACACGCGCCCGTTCCGCCATCTCCCGGTACCTGGCCATCTCGCCGGACTCGGCCATCGCGTCGTAACCGGGCGTTTCCCCGTTGCTGGACCGATCCACGCTGCGGGAGGCGGCCTCGCCGTCCTGCGATGCGGACGACGAAGTCATCAGCCAAGCCAGGCTGACCCCGGTCAGCACCAGCGGCCAGGGGTTCCGCCGGGCCGAGCGCACCAGCGTCGAGGCCACCTCGCTGCCGCTGGTCTTCGCATAGCCTAGCGCCTGGTCGAGCAACTGGCCCGGCGACAGCCGGTGCTGGATCGCATCGATCGTCGCCCCGATGGCGGCCCGGTCATACTCCAGCTGCCGCTCGTAGTCCTCCGGCCTCTCTTGTGTCACGACACCTTCTCCTTCGCAAAGCGGACATCGGCCTGGACCGACCGCAGCGTCCGCGACGGCATCAGGTTGCGCGCACGCAGGTGGGACTTGCCGATGGCCACCAGCACCCAGGCCACGATCACCGCCGCACCGCCAACGATCAGCGCCGCGGCCCAGGGTTCCATGACCGTGTCGAGGGCGAACACGCCCGCCATCAGCAGGATCACCAGCCCTGCCATGCCCAGTGCCAGCGCCGCCGCCAGCATACCGACGCCGGAGGACGCCTGGCTCGCCTTCTCGGACATCTCGGCCCGAGCCAGGCCGAGCTCGTGACGGATCATGCTTGCGACCTGGTTCACCAGGTCCCGCATCAGCTCGGAAAGGGGCTTCTCATGCCGCTCCATCGCGCCCTCCTCTGGTTTCGGTCGAAGCCTGTTCGGAAGTGTCGGCCGGCTGCGCGCCCGGCCAGCCCGGACCGGTGGGCGGGGTCGACACGTCGGCGGTTTCGCTTTCGCCGCCCGAGGCCGCCCGATATCGCGGCGGATCGCCACGCACGGTGCTCTCCGGCGTCGACGCGCGCAAAAGCCGTCCGAGAGCGACGCCGACGGCGACGGCCGCGCCGATGAACAGTACCGGCCGCTCGCGCGCCAACTGCTCGGCGTCCCGCTTGATGCCCTCGAAGCCCTTTTCCCGGGCGGCCGTCGAAAGCCGTTCCAGGTTATGGCTGAGGCCGTCCGCGGCGTCCGCCAGCCAGTCCTCCTTGCCTCTCAGCGAGTCCCCGGCAGTCCGGATTGCCCGGGCGACGTTATCGGCATGGTTGCCGATCCCCACCCCCAGCTCGTCCGCCCGCTCGCGCGCTTCGTCTCGGAGCTCGTCCATGCCCGCCATCGCCCGCTGCTTCGCCTCGTCGACAGCGGCCATTGGATCGGGCCCCCGATCCTCATTGCCTGTTGCCATGGCTCAATCCCTGTCAATCTCGCGGCATCGCGGTATCGCGACGCCCGCCCACTCGATGCCAAGGCAACGGCGGTGCCGGACCCATGGTTCCCGCGGGAGGCCCGGTGGACGACGAATCCCGCTACCCTGGCCGGCAATCTGGCCGGCCGCTGGAGACCCACTAACGGAAGGGACAGGATCCGGGGGTCAGACGACCGTCACCTCGAGGTCGCCGATACCGTCGACATGGCCGTGCAGGCTGTCGCCGCGCACCACCGCGCCGACGCCGGCCGGCGTGCCCGAATAGATCACGTCGCCGGGCGCCAGCAGGAATAGCCGGGACAGATAGGCGATCATCTCCGGCACCTTCCAGATCATCTGGTCGAGGTCGCCGCGCTGGCGCTCCGCGCCGTTGACGCTGAGCCAGATCGCGCCCCGCACCGGGTGTCCGATCTCGGTTGCGGGCACGATCGGGGAAATCGGGGCGGCCGCGTCGAACGCCTTCCCCACCTCCCAGGGCCGGCCAAGCTTCTTGGCCTCGCCTTGCAGGTCGCGGCGGGTCATGTCCAGGCCGACCGCATAGCCGTACACGCAGTCCAGCGCGGCGGTCTCCGGAATGTCCCGGCCGCCCTTGCCCAGCGCCACCACCAACTCGATCTCGTGGTGGACGTCGCTGGTGCCCGGCGGGTAGGGGAAGCGGCCGTCGGCGACCAGGCTGTCCGGGTTCTTCTGGAAGAAGAACGGCGGCTCGCGATCCGGGTCGTGCCCCATCTCGACGGCATGGGCGGCATAATTGCGGCCGATGCAGTAGACCCGGCGCACCGGGAAGGCCAGCGGGTGACCGCGCACCGGCACCGCGCTGACCGGCGGCGGCGCGAAGGGATAGCCGGTCGGCGAGGCCGACTGCTGCACCGTCATGTGTTTCTCACTCCCGCATAATAGTCGACCCGGCGCTCGAGCCGCTCGATCAGGTCGGCGAGGATCAGCGCGAAGGCGAACAGGATCAGTGTCAGCGCCCAGAAGCGCTCCATCAGGAAGTTGCGCGAATAGAGCTCGAACAGCGCCCCCACGCCGATGATCGAGACCAGAAGCTGGCCGATCACTACGCCCTTGACGCCCCGGATCAGGCCGAGGCGGATTCCCGCCAGGATCTCCGGCAGTGCGGCCAGCAGCACGATCTTAGCGTAGAACTGGCCGCGGCTCGCACCGAAAGACCGGGACATCTCGACCAGCGAGGCCGGGATCGCCCGCGCACCGGCGCGGGCGTCCAGCGCGATGATCCACACCGCGAACAGGAAGACGGTGACGATCACCGTCGTCTCGCCCATGCCGAACAGGATCATGATTACCGGCACCAGGGCGGTCAGCGGCGCGCTGACGAACAGGTTCACCCACATGCCGAGCAGCCGGTCGGCGGCGTCCACCCGGCCCATCAGCAGGCCCATCGGCACGCCCACCGCGATCGCCAGCGCCATGCCGGCCACGAAGCTGCGCAGGGTGATCCAGGCGGCGTCCAGGAAGGTGGGCGTAGGCACCAGTTCGACCAGGGCGACCAGCACGGCCGACAGCGGCGGAAACATCAGCACCAGGTCCAGCTGGCCGATCGCCTCCCAGACCAGCGCCCAGAGCAGCAGGGACGCCATCGCCGGCACCCGGTAGCCGAACATGGTCATGACCGGCCTCCGGCAATGCTGGAGGCGACCTCACACATAGCGACGGAGCCCCTGCCAGATGTGCTCGACCGTATCCAGGTACTCCGGCATCCGGCGGATCTCATCGGGGTCGCCGACCCGCGCCAGGTCCAGGTCGATGATGTCCGCGACCCGGCCGGGGCGCGGCGACAGCAGGATGACGCGGTCTGAGACGTAGACCGCCTCCTCGATCGAGTGGGTGACGAAAATGAACGTCTTGTTGGCGACGGCGCGGAGGCGGATCAGGTCCTCCTGGAACTTGCGCCTGGTCTGCTCGTCGACGGCGCTGAACGGCTCGTCCATCAGCAACACGTCGGCGTCCACCGCCAGCGCCCGGGCGAGGCCGACGCGCTGCCGCATGCCGCCGGACAGCTCATGCGGATATTTGCGCTCGAAGCCGGTCAGCCCGACCATCTCCACATAGTGCTGCGCCTTGTCCTCGCGCTCGGCCCGCGGCACTCCGCGCAACTCGAGGCCGAAGCCCACGTTGCGCAGCACCGTCGACCAGGGCAGCAGGGCGAAGTCCTGGAACACGAAGGCGCGCTCCGGTCCCGGCCCGGCGATCGGCTTGCCGTCGATCAGGCAGCTGCCCTGGGTCGGCTCCAGCAGGCCGGCGATGATCTTCAGCAGCGTGGTCTTGCCGCAGCCGCTCGGCCCCAGCAGGCTGGTCAGCTTGCCGTCGCCGAAGTCCAGGCTGATGTCGCGCAGCGCCTCGACCGCACCGGCGTAGATCTTGCCGATGCCGCGCACCTGAACCCGCGGCTCCGCGGTCTCGACGGCCTGCGCCGCCGCAGCGGTCAGGGTCGCTGTCATGGCTTGGTCCTCATGCGCCCGGCCTCCTGCGTTCGGGGCGGAACAGGGTCGTCTCCAGCCGCAGAAGCAGCCCGACCACGAGCGCCGCGAAGATAATGATCGACGCGATGGTCGCGTACATCTGCGGGTATTTGGCGACCGACCGGTAATAGGTGATCAGGTCGCCGATGCCGGTCGGCGTGATCAGCAGCTCGGCAAGCACGATACCGATGAAGCCCGCCGCCACGCCGAGTCTGAGCCCGGCGAAGATCATCGGGCTGGCGTCGGGCAGCACGATCTTCACGATCTCCTGCCGCTTGCTGCCGAGGAAGGAGCGCGACATCGCGATCAGCGACGGGTTGACGTTGCGCACCGCCTTGTAGGCGTTGAGCACGATGACCGGCATCGCCAATACGCAGACCGCCAGCACCTTGGAGGTCAGCCCGATGCCGTAGATGAAGGTGATCATCGGGATCAGGGCCGCCATCGGCGCCGCCTGCATCACCACGAACAGCGGCGTCGCCGCCCAGGCCACGTCCTCGCGCAGGCCCATGGCCACCCCGAGTCCGATCCCGAGCACGGCCGAGATCACAACCCCGATCGCCAGCGGCCGGATCGTGTCCAGGTAGGCCAGCGGCAGGCTTCCATCGGCCACCAGTTCTACGAAGGCGATGAAGACCCGCGAGAAGGGCGGAAAGGCCCAGTTGATCGGAATCTGGCCGGCAATCTCCCACAGCCCGAGGACAATGCCGATCGACGCCAGCCGCCAGAACAGGGTGGAGCGGGCCAGCCGCCCCGCGAGCCCTGCCTCGCGGCGGGAGCGCGCACGGCGCTCCGCGCCGTTCCTGGTGGCGGTGAACGCCATGCCTCGCTAGCGCGTCCCGACGTTGGCGAGTGCGGCTTCGAGCGGCCCGAAGTCCCAGAAGTCCTCGATGTCGAGGTCGGCAGCGTCGCCCTCGAGTTGCCCGGCCGCCGTGTAGAAGGCGAAATCATCCTGCACCGCATCCTCGCTGCCGCCGTTCAGCGGGAACATGCCGGCTTCGACCGAATCCTGGTAGTAGGGCACCAGTTCCTCCTCCAGTTCCGACGGCAGGTCGGCGAGCAGCCCGTATTGGGCGCGCAGGTCGGCGACTGCCGCCGGATTGTCGGCGATGTCGCGCCAGGTGTTCAGCAGTTCCTCGACCAGGATCGCCACCGCCTCCGCGTTCTCCTCGAGGAAATCGGTGTTGGCGTAGAGCGCCTCGTCGGTCGCAGAAATGTCGTCCACCGGCAGAAGGGTGAACCGGCCCTCGCCCTGCCGCTCCAGCAGCCGCCAGTTGGCGGAGTCGACAATCGAGGCATTGATCGTGCCCTGGAGCATGGCGCCGGCACGCACCTCCGAACCGGGCACGTAGCTCATCCCTGAATATTCGATCCCGTGGACCTGGGCCATCAGGTTCATGATCGCCTCGGTGCCCGACCCGCGCGAATGAACGACGATCTCCTCGCCGTTCAGGTCGTCCCAGCTCTGGTAGAGCTCGTTGTTGACCACCGGAAAGAAGCGCAGGTTGCTCATCTGGTAGAACAGCCGGATCGGGGCCTCGACCTGCTGCAGCAGGGCATAGGGCGTGCCGACGCCGATGTCGGCCTCGCCGCTGACCACCGCCTGGGCGGCGACGTCCTCGGACGCAAAGAACGTGACTTCGACGTCGATGCCGCGCTCCTTGGCGCGCTCGATGGCGATCAGGAAATTGAGCGTCTCGACGGTCGCGATGTCGCCAAAGGCGATATGCGCATCCTGGGCGGCTGCCCCTCCCCCTGCCGCGAGCAGGGCCATACCCGCGAGCGAGCCGGCGAGTATGCGCCGCTGCACTGCAATGGACTTGGTCATCATGGCTTCTCCTCCCTTCGCCGGCTTTGCGCCGTGCGCATGGCGCCCTCCCCAACGTACCAATGTCGGATTGGTTAGACCAGAACAGCCGATTGGTCAACCAACCACATTGACCTCGAGTCCCCGCGGCGGTAGACAACCCCTGTTCAGGGCGATTCAGGCGAGGGTGCAAATGCCCGCCGATGGCAGCGACGACAACGCCGCGCTTATCCAGTTGCGCGCCTATCTGGCCCAGCGCGACCTGCAGCCCAATGCACAGCTGCCGGCGGAGCGCGAGTTCGCGGTCCAGCTCGGCACTACGCGTGGCGCGCTGCGCAAGGCGCTGGCGCAGCTGGAGGCCGAGGGCCAGGTCTGGCGCCATGTCGGCAAGGGCACCTTCGTCGGCGGCCGACCGGTCGAGGAGCCCGGCTCGCTGGCCGAGATTACCGGTTCAACCAATCCGTCGGAGGTGATGCGGGCGCGGATTCTGTTCGAACCGGAACTGGCGCGCGAGGCGGCCCTGCACGCCACCGACGCCGACATCCGCCAGATGCGCGCCTGCCTTGCCCGCAGCCGGGATGCGGAAAGCTGGCGACAGTATGAGAGCTGGGACAACACCCTGCACCGGACGATCGCGCTGGCCGCGAGAAATCCGGTGCTGCTGGCCCTGTTCGACCATCTCAACGCGATCCGGCGCGCCGTGGTCTGGGGCCGGCTGCGGGCGGAACGGGCCGGGCCGCCATCCTCCCATCACAGCTTCCGCGAGCACGAGATCGTGGTCGCCGCGATCGCCGACCGCGACATGGACGGCGCGGCGGAGGCGATGCGCGACCACCTGAACTCGGTCGCCTTCAACCTGTTGAACGGCCGCCTCGGCCGGACAAGGGCGCCCGACCGGCTGGCCGCCGAAGGCTAGTCACCGCCGTCCCGGTTCCAGGTGGCGCGAAATCGCGGTCCGCTCGCCGAGGATTCCGCCCGGGCGGAAGATCAGCAGCGCCGCCAGCACGACTCCGATCAGGACGATCTGCAAGGCCGCACCCCGCACCTGCATCTCGGGCGGCAGGAGCCAGCCCATCACCCGGCCGGAGAGAGTCCACAGGGCCCAGACCACGATCGCGCCCAGGATCGCGCCGCGGTTGTTGCCCGAACCGCCGACGATCAGCATGGTCCAGACCTGGAAGGTCAGGATCGGCAGAAAGTCCTGGGCTGAGACGAAGCCGACGAAGCTGACGAACATCGCCCCGGCCAGCCCGATGATCATGCAGCCGAGCACGAAGGCCTGTATGCGAAAGGCGGTGGCGCTCTTGCCGAGCGCGCGGGCGGCCGTCTCGTCTTCCCGGATCGCGCGCAGCACCCGCCCCCAGGGGCTTTGCGCCAGCCGTTCCAGCGCGATGTAGAGGATGGCGACGACCAGAACCGTGACCGCCAGGAACAGCAGATTCCAGGTGAACGGGCTGCCGATGGTCTCGAACATCGGTCGAGGTGCGTTGATGCCGAAGGCGCCCCCGGTGAGCCACTGGGCGTTCAGCGCCACCAGCTGGATGACGACCGCGATGCCGAAGGTGGCGATCGCCAGGTAGTCGTGGCGCAGGCGCAGCGTCGGCACCGCGACGACCAGCGCGACCGCGCCGGTGACCAGCATGGCGCCGGCCCAGGCCAGGGGGAACGGCAGGCCGAAGCCGCCGACCTGACCGGGAAAGTCCGGGCCCGACAGGATCGCGCCGGCATAGGCGCCGACGGCATAGAAGCCGGCGACCCCGACGTTGAACAGCCCGGTATAACCCCATTGCAGGTTGAGCCCGAGGCAGGCGACGGCGTAGTTCAACGCGACGGCCAGAAAGAAGGTCAGGTAGGCGGCGATCCCGACCAGGTCGCCCATCAGTCGCGCTCGCCGAACAGCCCGGCCGGGCGGGCGAACAGGACAGCGATCAGCACCAGGAATGCGATCGCCTGGCGGTACTCGGCACCGACGAAGTGGACGCCCGCGCTTTCGGCCACACCCAGGATCAGGCCGCCGGCCACCGCGCCGTAGAAGGATCCGACCCCGCCGAGGATCGCGGCGGCGAACAGCGGCAGCAGCAGGTCGAATCCCATTTGCGGCCGCAGCTGGGCCGTCATGCCGAAGAACACGCCGGCGACGGCGGCCATCATGCCGCCGATCGCCCAGGTCCAGCGGACGACGACGCGGGTGTCGACGCCGAACAGCTGGGCCAGGTCCGGGTTCTCCGCCGTCGCCCGCATAGCGCGGCCGAGGTTGGTGCGGGTCAGGAACAGGTGGAGGGCGACGACCAGCAACACGGTCAGGGCCACGATCGCGATCTGGTCCGGCGTCATCCGCACCTGGCCGGTGACGACGGCCACGTCCTCGGGCAGCAGCGGCACCGCGATCTGGATCGCCCGGCTGTAGTAGGTGGGCGTCGGGCCGTAGAGGAAGGTGATCAGGTTGCGCAGCGCCAGCGCGACCCCGAAGCTGGCGATGATCATGGTGATCGCGCCGCCGCGCCGGCGCAGGCTGCGGAACAGCAGCGCGTCGAGGCCGATGCCGAGCGCGGCGGTCAGCAGCATCGCCCCGGCCAGCCCCAGCAGCAGCGCCCAGCCGATCGACAGCGCCCCGAAACCGCCAGGGTCGATGCCGAGGCCGGCCCCGAGGCCGGCCGTCGACAGCAACAACAGGCTCAGCGCGAAATAGCCGCCCCAGGCGATCAGCTCGCCATGGGCGAAGTTGGCGAAGCGCAGGATGGAGTAGACCAGGGTCAGGCCGACCGCGCCGAGCGCGATCATCGCCCCGACCACAAGCCCGTCGACCAGCACCTGGGCAATCGGCATCAGTCGGTTCCGCCTGCGGGCACGCCGCCCAGGAACAGTGCGCCGATCGCCGGGTTGCCGACCAGGTCGGCGCGCGCGCCGCTCAGCCGCTCGCGGCCTTCAACCAGCACATAGCCGCGGTCGGCGATGGCCAGGCCGGCGCGCACGTTCTGCTCGACCAGGAGGATGCTGACTCCGGCGTCACGAATCCGCGCCAGCTGGCCGAACACGCTGTCGACCAGCTTCGGCGACAGGCCGGCCGAGGGCTCGTCGAGCATGATCAGCCGCGGCTCGACAATCAGCCCACGCGCGGCCGCGAGCATCTGGCGCTGCCCGCCGGAGAGCCGGCGCGCCGCCAGTCGGCGCTGGGCCGCGAGGTCCGGGAACAGGGTCAGCGCGCGGTCGATAGCGCCCGCGCGACGGCGGCGCGGCAGGATCGCTGCCGCCAGGTCCAGGTTTTCGCGCACCGACAGGGTGCCGAAGACATTGTCGGTCTGCGGCACGAAGGCGAGCCCCAGGCCGGGCAGCCGGAACGGCCGCTCGCCGGTGATGTCCCGTCCTTCCAGCCGGACGCTGCCGGCGGTGCTGCGGACCAGCCCGGCGACCGCCTTGATCAGCGTCGACTTGCCGGCGCCGTTGGGGCCGAGCAGGACCACGATCTCGCGCTCGCCTACGCTCAGCGAGGCGCCGCGGACGATCGGCAGGCCCGGCTCGTAGCCGGCCTCGAGTGCCACCACATCGAGCAATGCGGCATTCATGCCGCATGCCCCAGATAGGACTCGATCACCCGCGGGTCGCTGCGTATCACCTCAGCCGGTCCCTCGACCAGGATGCGCCCCTGCGCCATACAGATCACCGGGTCGCAAAGCTGCATCACCACGTCCATGTTATGCTCGATGACCAGGAAGGTGGTGCCCTGGCGGTTCAGGGTGGCGATCCGATCCACGATCAGGTCGAGCAGCGCCGGGTTGACGCCGGCTGCCGGCTCGTCGAGCAGGATCAGCGCCGGTTCCGCCATCAGGACGCGGGCAAGCTCCAGCAGCTTGCGCTGGCCGCCGGACAGGCTCGACGCCGGCTGGTCGGCGAGGGCGTCGAGCCGGAGGAAGCCGAGCCAGTGCATCGCCCGCTCGCGCAGGCGCCGTTCCTGCGCCCGAACCCGGCCCGGGCTCAGCCAGTTCGCCCAGAACCGCTCGCCCAGCTGGCCGATCGGGCCGACCATGACGTTCTCCAGCACCGTCATCCGGGCGAACGGGCGCGGGATCTGAAAAGTGCGGCCGATGCCGTGGCGGAAGATGCGCTCCGGCGGCAGGCCGTCGAGCCGCCGGCCTTCGAGGGCAAGGGTGCCCGAGGTCGGTCGGATCGCGCCGGCGACCAGGTTGAACAGCGTGGTCTTGCCGGCTCCGTTCGGGCCGATCAGGCCGACGATCCTGCCCCGCTCCACGGTGAAGGACGCGTCGTCGACGCCACGGACGCCGCCGAAGAGCTTTGTCAGTCCCTGGGCTGCGAGCATCGGTCGATCCGTGCCGGGGAGAAATGGTGGCGGCGTCGATTGCGCGGACACATGATTCGCCTGCATGAATCGTTTCGTTCTTGCCCGCCTGAATCGGTAGGATACAGGAAAGCCAAGCAAAGCGGCAAAGGCCGTGACCGGGGGATAGACCGCGATGAGCACGAACCCGCCCGACGACTCCTTCGAGCTCTACGACCTGAAGGTCGAGATCGTCGCCGGCGACAGGCCGACGATGGGAGACTACAAGCCCGGCGACCATTTCATTCTGTCCGGCGAGATGATGACGCTGCCGAGGGGCCAGGGTTTTTCGATCTATGCCCTGGCCGCGCTGCTCCCCCTGCTGCCGGCAAAGCAGCGCGAAACCCATCCCAATGACTGGATGACGACCGACGTCGACATCGCCGGACCGGACCCGCATTGCGGCGCACGCTATCGCATCACCCGGATCGGCAAGCGCCGCTTCCGGCACGGCGACACCTCCGCCGTGCCGCTGAACCGTTAGCCAGGCCGGTGGACGTCGAGCGGTTCGCCCTCGCGGACGGATACGAGATCTCGCGGATCGTCAAGGGCGGCTGGCAGCTGACCGGCGACCACGGCCCGGTCGACCGTGCCGCCGCGATCCAGGCGATGGGCGCGTTCGTCGAAGCCGGCATCACCACCTTCGACTGCGCCGACATCTACCCGGGCGCCGAGGAGATGATCGGTGCCTTCCTGGCCGAATCGCAGCACGGCGGGGTCCGCGTCCACACCAAGTTCGTCCCGGACCTCGCGCGCCTCGGCACGATCGACAGGGACTATGTGGAGGGCGTGATCGATCGCTCGCTTGGCCGGCTCGGCGTTCCCTGCCTGGACCTGGTGCAGTTCCACTGGTGGGACTACGCGGTGCCGGGCTATGTCGAGACCGCCGGCTGGCTGCAGGCGTTGCGCGACGCCGGCAGGATCCGGCACCTGGCGGCGACCAATTTCGACGCGCCGCACCTGGCCGAGATCATCGCGGCCGGGGTCGAGACGGTCGCCCTGCAGACACAATATTCGCTGCTCGACCATCGGCCGGCTGGCGCCATGGCCGACCTGGCCCAGCGCCACGGTTTCCACTTCATCTGCTATGGCGTGCTCGCCGGCGGGTTCCTCACCGACGCCTGGCTCGGACGGCCCGATCCGGGCTTTGCCTTCGCGAACCGGTCGCTGGTGAAGTACCGGCTGATCATCGAGGAGTTCGGCGGCTGGGCCCTGTTCCAGGACCTGCTTGCCGCTTGCCGTGCCGTCGCCAACAGGCACGTCTCTCGTCACCCGTCGGCGGACATCTCCACCGTCGCCATCCGCCATACGCTGGACCAGCCCCGGGTCGCCGCCGCCATCGTCGGCGCCCGCTACGCCGAGCGGTTGGCGCCCACGCTGGCCGCCTTCGACATCGCCCTCGATGCCGAGGACCGCGCGCGGATCGACGCGGTGCGCAGCCGCAGCACCGGCCCCGCCGGCGACTGCTACCGGCTGGAGCGCGACAAAACAGGGCCTCACAGCCGAATCATGAAGTATAATCTGAACCAGGAGGGCCTCATAAGTGACACTTGAAACGGACGCCATCAGGGCCGTACTGGATACCCACGCCGACCTGGAGGCCTGGATCGCCGGCGGCGACCAGGATGCCAGGCGGCGGTTCGAGGCTGTGCTGGCCGACGATTTCACGATGGTCACGCCTGAAGGGCTGCGTTGCGAGCGGGGGGACGTGATCCAGATGGTAGCCGCGATGGGGGCCAGCGCCGGCGAGGGGTTCGCGATCCGCATCGAGGCCGCCGGTGCTCATGCCTATGGCGAGGCCATGGCAGCGGTAGTCTATCGCGAGGTGCAGGAGGGCGGGAGGCGGCCGCCGTCGGTCCGCTGGTCGACCGCGCTGTTCTCGCGCGGCCCGGACGGCTCCATCCTCTGGCGCCACCTGCACGAGTGCTGGTCGGTCTGACCGGGTAGCGGCACGGACCGTCACGACCGATCCCGCATCCGGTACCAGGGCAGCATCAGGCCCGGGAGCCAGCCAGCCGGGCCGGGCAGGTGGAACGGTGCGAGGTCGCTCAGCGGAAGGGGCGCCTCCTGCTCCAACCGGTCGCGGGCGGCGGCCGCGCCAAGGGCTTCCCCAACGACCAGGCCGGCGACGAGCCCGCGCCCGTTGCAGGCGACAGGGGCGAGCGCACCCGGCCCAAGGCGGAACAGCCGAGGCAGGAAGTCGCCGGTCAGGCTTGCCTGCCCCCGCCAGCGATAGGCGAAGCCGGCAGCCTGAAGTCGCGGGAAATGCGCGTGCAGCCGCCGAAGCATCCTGGCCTGCAGCGCCGGGTTGAGCCCGATCGGCAGCAGCGGGATGCCGCCGGTGACCAGCCGTCCGGCGGGGTCCGGCCGCGCGGAGAACAGGTCGGTCCGGGTGTCCGAGAGTGACAGGCCCGAGGGCAGCGGCCCGCCATCGCGGCCCGCCCCAACCGGCTGCGTCGCCGACTGGCGGATATGCAGCGGGATCAGCGAACGGTCGAGCCGCGGGGCCAGGCCGCCGCTCGCCCCGTTGACACAGAGCAGCACCAACGGCGCGCGCAACTCACCCTCCGATGTGCTCAACGTCCAGCCGCCGCCCTGGCGCGCCATGGCGCGCACCCGGGAGCTGGTATGGATCGCGGCGCCTGCCGCCTGGGCGAGACGGGCGAGGGCGCGCGCCAGGGCCAGCGGATTGATCCAGCCGCCGGTCGGATCGACCAGTGCGCCATGGAAGGCGGGCGAACCGGTGGCACGCTCGACGGCGACTGCGTCCCAGAGCGCGAGGCTGCGGCCGAATGGCGTCCATTCCTGCGCTCGCCGCTCAAGGCCGGCGAGGCGGTCGGGCCGGTGCGCCGGCGACATCCAGCCATCCTGGCGGGCAGCGCAATCGACGCCGCTGCGGCGGGCGAGCGCGAACAGGTGCCCGGCGCCGGCGCCGACTGCGGTGACATAATGCTCGCCCGGCGCGCCCAGCCGCCGGCTCATCTCCGCCGGGCCGAGCAGCGCGAACGACGGCACGACGAAGCCGCCGCTGACCCCGGTGGCGCCGGCACCGATCGCACCCGCCTCGAGGACGGTGCAGCGAAGCCCCGCCTCTGCCGCGATGCGGGCAGCGGACAGGCCAGTTATCCCGGCACCGACAATGGCGAGATCGGCGCGGTGGCTGCCGCGCAGGACCGTGGTGTCAGGCGGTGGCGGCGCGTCGGCGCGCCACAATGCCGAACTGCCCGCGCTCACCGGGCGGGCGTGTACTTCGGCCGCCGAAGGATCAGCCGTCGATCTCGGCCATGATCGCGGCGACGTCCTCGGTGGACATCTCGCCGGTGGTGACGACCTCGCCGTCCTGGATGCGCCACAGCCGGAACGGGCCGGTGATGTCGCCATAGTCGTCGAACTGCACGGCCCCGATGACGCCGACATAGCGGATCGGCTGTCCGGCGGCGATCAGCTCCAGCGCACGGCCGAACTCTTCCATCCCGGCGTGGACCACCTCGCCCTCCGGGTCGAGCACCGCCCGGATCGCGTCCCGGATCGTGTCCGGATCGGTGGAGCCGGCATGCGCGACTGCCAGACCGACGATCGCCGCCGCGTCATAGGCACGGTCGGCAGCCGGCGCCTGGTGGTCGAACTCACCGCCGGTGTAGTCGCTGTAGACCGAGGCGAAATATTCGGTCGATGGCGTCGCCGTGGTCCCCGAGGAAGTGCCGTAGGCGCCGTTGAGATACTCGGCCCCGACTGCCGTCACGAACTCGGCGCTGTTCATGCCGTCGTTGAGCAGGAAGACCTGAGGGCCGCCCTGGCTGATCCAGGTCCGCGCCACTGTGGCGCCGTCGCTCGGATAGGCGATCAGGTACAGCGCTTTCGGGTCGCCGGCCATGGCGGCGGCCACCTCCGGGTTGTAGGAGGACTGGCTCTCGTTGTACGGCGTGACCGAGGTGATGGTGCCGCCCAGCGCCTCGAAGGCGCGGCGGAACTCGGCGACCATGTTGACGCCGAAGTCGTTGTTGACGTGGATCACCGCCAGCGAGTCGAGCCCGCTGTCCAGCGCATAGCGTGCCGCAGCGGTGCCTTGCAGAGCATCGGAGGTGATGGTGCGGAACCAGTAGCCGCCGGTCTTGCCCTCGCGTGCCAGCGCTGTGAAGCTGGGCGAGGAGGATGCCGGTGAGACCTGGACGATGCCGGACGGCGCCGTCACCGAGGTCAGGATCGGCATCGACACCGAGGAGATGATTCCGCCGATGATCACCGGGACGCCGTCCAGGTCGACCAGCTGGCGGGCCGCGTCGGCAGCGACCGTCCCCTGGGACTGGGCATCGCGCACGCTGACCTCCAGCATACAGCCGACGGAACCGTCGACAGCGACGCCGCCGGCCTGGTTGATGTCCTGGAATGCCAGCTCGATCGAATGCGCCGCGGCCTGTCCGTAGGGACCGGCCGGGCCGGTAAGCGACACCACCGAGCCGATGGTCACCGAGCAGTCCTGGGCGGACGCTCCCGCGGCCGCCGCCACTGTCGCCGACAGCACCAGCGCGCTGCCGAGGCCGGTCATTTTCATCTGCATGTCGCCTCCCCTTTGCCTAGCATGCAACACGTGCCGGAGTCGGCGGGCGGGGCGGACCCCACCGCGCAGCCGCCGATGATCGAACAGTTAAGGGTCCAAACTCAAACCCGTGCAAGCGGCGCGTGTCGCCGTCGCGCCAAGCGGAGGCTCCCATGCGCCAGCGAATTTTTTCGGGGTCCGAGTTCGAGGATCTTGTCGGCTACTGCCGGGCGGTCGTCGACGGTCGCTGGGTATTCGTGAGCGGCACGGTCGGTCCGGATCCCGACGGCAGCTATCCCGACGACGTGGCCACCCAGGCGCGCAATGCGCTCGGCATCATCGCCCGTGCCCTCGACGAGGCCGGCGCCGTGTTGCAGGACGTGGTGCGGGTTCGGGTCTACCTGGCCGATCGCGCCGACCTGATGGCGGTCGCCGCGGTGCTGGCCGAGCATTTCCACGAGGTGCGGCCGACCAACACCACCGTGTGCGCCGCGCTGGTCCTGCCCGAGATGAAGGTCGAGATCGAGGTCACCGCGCTGAAGCCGGAACCTTAACACAATCTTTGCCATGATCGCCGAAGGTGCGGGCCAGCCACCGAACGTCCGCGAATGAAGCGCGGACCGTGCCGGCGGCGCACAGCCCGGCCCGGTGGTCCCCGGCCCGGCGGACATGGGATGGCCACGGCATGGCACGACCGGCGAAGAACAGGCGCGCACCGCTTCCGCAGGGTGAGGCCGAGCGGCTTGCCGCCTTGCAGGGCTGCGCGATCCTGGATACCGCCCCGGACCCGCGCTTCGATCGCATTTCCCGCATCGCCGCCGCGACGTTCGCGGCGCCGATCGCCGGGATCGCATTCGTGGATGCCGACCGCCTCTGGCTGAAATCGGCCCTCGGCACCGCTGCGGGAGAGCGGATACGCGACCTCGCCCTCGGCGCGCACGTCATCCTTACCGACGCGCCGACGCTGGTTGCCGACGCCTCCAGGGACCGGCGGTTCCGCCACTTCCCGGCGGTGACCGGCACGCCCGGCGTCCGGTTCTACGCCGCGGCGCCGCTGGCGGTAGGCGGCCAGCGTATCGGCTGCCTGTTCGTGGCCGACAGCGCCCCCCGCACGCCGACGCCCGGCCAAGTCCACGTCCTGGAGGACCTGGCCGCGCTGGTCGTCGACGAGCTGGAACTCGGTCTCGGCCAAGGATATGCCGCCGAGCGGGCGGTCGCGGCCAAGGCGCTCGCCGACGCGGACCGAGAGGCCGCCCGCCTCCGCGGAATCGTCGAGCGGGCGTCCCAGGAAATCTATACCTGTGACGCGCATTCGCTGCGATTCCTGAACGCGAATCGGGGTGCCCGCGAGAATCTCGGCTACAC
>JBHJOG010000314.1:0-25415 GCA_050329975.1 Alphaproteobacteria bacterium
GCGGCCATCACATGGCGGAGGAAGCCCCCGAGGAGCTGGCTGGCAGGCTGCTCAATTTCCTCGGCCGGAACTAGCCGACGTCAGCGATGGTCAGCGGGAGGGTCTTCATCGAACTGCCCCGCCCCCTCGACCGGTGCCAGCCAATGCTCGCGTCGCCCCGTCCAGCCCTCGCGAAGCGGCCACAGGTCGCCAGGGGCTTCGTCCAGCGCGCCGAGCATGACCTCCGCCTGGTCGCCCGTCAGGTGGAACAAGCGTGAGCCGCAGAGGGTGCAGAAGCTGCGTCCCTGGTACTCGCGGGCATGACCCGCCACGGTGAACGCGCCACGCGGCCAATCCGCATAGGCGACATAGGGTGCTCCGGTCGCCTTCCGGCACTCGAGGCAGTGACATAAGCCCACCGTCAGCGGCTCGCCCCGCACCGTGAACCGCACCCTGCCGCAGCTGCACCCGCCATGGCGCACCCGCACACCTTCCGTCTCGGCCCTGGACTCGGACCGCACAACCGGATACTCGCTCATGTGTTTCCCCCGGCACATCCCCCTGCCGAAGACCGAGCTAGGGCGAGGTGACAGTTCCGCAACCCGCCGGCTATCATTTTCAGCAGTGGTTTCCGCTGTCGCCGTTGACACTTGGGACGCCGACACTCTTTCGCCACTATCGGCCTTCAGAGCGCGCTGGCGATCGTCGAGCGATCGCTTCGCAGGCGCGAAAGTTGCACTACCTTGCATGAAGCTGCACTGGGCTGCGCCGCCGCCCGCAGCAGGAGAGATGTGATGAGCACGATTGCACGCACAGTGCTGGCGGCCGCGGTCATCGCCGGCGCCGCCGGACTCGACATCCAGCGCATCCGCGCCGAGACGCCCGCCCCGCCCTACAACTCCGACCTCTTCGACCTCAGCGACTGGAAGCTGACGCTGCCGATCCAGGACGAGGAGGACGACGACGCCGCGGAGATCTACCGGCTGGTCGGTTACGAGCATCCCGACTGGTTCTATGACGGCCCCGACGGAACGATGGTGTTCGTGGCCCCGGTGGACGGCGTGACCACCGGCGGCTCGCGCTATCCGCGTTCCGAGCTGCGCGAGATGCGCAACGGCGACGAGGCGGCCTGGACGCTGCGTGAAGGCGGCACGATGACGGCGACCCTGAGGGTCGATCAGGTGCCCGAGCGGGACGACGGCAAGCCCGGCCGCATCATCGTCGGCCAGATCCACGGTGAGGACGACGAACTGATCCGGCTCTACTGGCAGGACGGCAGGGTCTACTTCGTCAACGACCGCGCCGGGCCCGACGACGACGAGATGGAGTTCACACTGGAGAACGCCCAGGGCGACGAACCGGCCGTGGCGCTCGGCGAGCGATTCTCCTACCTGATCGACGCCCGCGGCGACACACTGACCGTCGAAGTCCGCGCCGCCGGCGACCTGTACCGCTCGGTGACTCCGATCAATGCCATCTGGCAGTCCGACGTGTTCTACTTCAAGGCCGGCCTCTATCTCGGCGTGAACGACGAGACCGGCAGCGGCATCGGGCAGGTTTCCTTCTATGCGCTGGACTTCGGCCACGCTCCGGGGAGCGGCCGCGCCGGGTTGCGGTAGGGCTTCCGAGACCGGCTACGCCGGGGCAATCGCCCGAAAGAACGCGCTGAGCTCGTCCTCGCCGCCGGTGGGCGCCGTACCGCACATGATTGCGATCGCCAGTCCGACCAGCGACGTCCTGGGCGTGTGGACCGCCGCGCCCATCCCGCAGCCGGCGCTCAGGTTCATCACCAGGGTCGGGCAGCAGAACAGCGCGAGGCGCATCACCTGCTGCCAGTTGTCCGGCAGCATGCCGCGGTCGCGCAGCTCAGCCAGGACCGGGCGCCAGTAGTGCTCCACCTTGCTGTCGAGGAAAGCGCGGCGGAGCGGGGTCGGCGACCAGTCGTGATCGACCACCAGCACGTCACCGTCCCGGCGCGCGGTGGCGTCCAGCCTGCCGTCGGCCTCCTGCGGGTGGTAGAGCCATAGCGGGTGCGCGAGGATGTTGTGGAAGGTCGCCTTGATCTCGGCGAGCAGCGCGGGCACATGGCGGCCGGCGAAGGCAGGGTCGAACCAGGAGAGCCCGTCCGAACCGTACCAGACGTTGGCGTTGTGGGCGTCGCCATGGGCGATCACCGCCGGGTAGCGGTCGACGGACTCGGGGCGCAGAACCTGCAGCGCACGGGCGAACAGGTCGTCGAGGCTGGCCGGGTAATGGCGGCCGTTGATCCGCCAGTGCAGCCGGCGAAGCTCGCGCGCGCTGCCCGAAACGCCGGGAAACTCCAGCGTGCGGTCGGCGTAGAAGCGTCCGACACGGCCGCCGAGCTGCCGGTCCGACTTTGCGTCGACCAGCCGCCAGACGAACAGCTGCAGCACCGGCTCGGCGGCGTAATCGGCCCGCTCGGCCCAGTGCAGGCTGGCGATGGTGCGCTCGGCAACCAGCCGGTCGAGGTCGCGCTGGGCCTCGACCAGAGGCTGCAGCACCGCCGGATCGCGGTCGAACTCGTGCTGCTTGCAGACATCGGCGAAGCGGGGCGTGTCGCGGGCGGGATAGAGCAGGATCTGGCGGCCGACCTGGCGGCAGACATAGGCCGGCTTGTCGACCCGATAGCCCGCCTCGGCCAGCAGCTCGGCCCGGTAATATTCCTCGACCGTCGCTTCCTCGCCCTCCTCCTGGTGGAACTTGAAGAAGAAGCGGCGGCCGTCGCTGGCATCGATGAAGCCGTTGACGGAATTGAGGGAATAGCCGTCGCGGCGAATCTCCAGGCGGGCGACCGGCAGGTCGAATTCCTCGGCGACGAAACCTGCCAGGATCCCCTCCGCCGCCGGCTGGTCGCCTGCGGCGAGCGCCGCGCGGGCTTCTGCGAGCGGGGAACTCACGCCTTGTCGGCCATCACCCGGGTGCGGGTCTCCGACACGGCGTTGGCATGGCCGTCGAAACCTTCGTAGCGGGCCAGCCGCTCCGCGTGCAGCGCCAGCTCCGGATAGGCGGCGGTTGTGACGTGGCCGATCGAGATCCGTTTCATGTAGTCGTAGACCGACAGCGGCGAGTGGGTGCGCGCGGCGCCGGACGTCGGCAGCACCGCGTTCGGGCCGAGCACGAAGTTGCCGAGCGGCACCGGCGTGCTGGCGCCGAGCAGCACCTCGCCGGCGTTCCTGATCCGGCCGAGATAGGTCCACGGCTCGTCGGCGACGATTTCCAGGTGCTCGGGTGCATAGGCGTTGACGAAGGCGATCGCCTCGTCGATGTCGGACGTGAGCACGATGCCCCCGCGCGGCCCGCAGAGCACGGCGGAGGAGAAGCCGACCCGCTGCTCGCCCATCTGCGCCCAGTAGCCGGGGATCGCCGCTCGCGCCGCTTCGGCGACGCTGCGACTGTCGGTGACCAGAAAGGCGGAGCTATCCGGCCCGTGCTCGGATTCCACGATCAGGTCGAGGGCGGCAATCGCGCCGTTGGCGGTCGAATCGGCAAGGATGATCGCCTCGGACGGGCCGGCGGGGAGGCCCGGGTCGATGACTCCCGCCAGCACCCGCTTCGCCGCCACCACCCAGGGGCTGCCCGGACCGACGATCTTGGCGCACTTCGGCACCGACTCGGTGCCGTAGGCGACCGCGGCGACACCCTGCGCGCCGCCGCATTTGTAGACGTGCTCGACGCCGGCGATGCGGGCGGCGACCAGGGTGGCGGCATCGACCCCACCGTCCAGGCGGGGCGGGGTGATCAGCGCGATCTCCGGCACGCCGGCGACCACGGCCGGAATCGCGGTCATCAGCGCGACCGACGGGAACGCACCCTTGCCGCGCGGGACGTAGAGCGCCATCGACGGGATCGGCTCGGTCTTCTCGCCGGCGAAGACGCCCGGTCGGACCTCGTGCATCCACATCGCCTCAGGCTTCTGGCGCTCGTGGAAGACGCGGATGCCGTGGGCGGCATAGTCGATGGATTCGATCACCTCTGGCTCGAGGCTTGCGAAGGCGTGCTCGAAGTCCTCTTCCGTCGCCTTGATCCGGTCCGGGCTGAGCTCGGCCTTGTCGAACGCCCGGGCAAAATGGACGAGGGCGGCGTCGCCTTCCGTCCGCACCTGGTCGATGATCGGCTGCACCCTGGCGATGAAGTCGGCGAGGTCGGCTTCGGAGCGCACCAGCAGGCGCGCGCGCGCCGCCGTGTCCATCCGGGCATAGTCGTGAAGGCTGATCGTCCGCTGGCTCATGGCCGCTCCTTGACTGGCCGCGGAGTGCTAGCGCGATGACGATGGCGAGTCGAGCGCTCTCGGATCAGGAGATGTGGTGGGGCTCGAAACATTGCTCCGCGTCTTCGGCGGTGCGCCCCAGCCGAAGCCGGCCGGTTCCCGAACCGTCGTCCATCTGCCAGATGGCGCAGATTCGGCTCAGGTCGATCGCCAGGTCGCCTTCGTGCCGGCCGTCGATGACGAACAGCCCGTTGCCGCCCTCCGGGTTGCGCTCGATGAGCGTGATCCGGGAGCCCGCCACTTCGGCGACGACATCGATGTGGGTGCCGCTGTCGAGATAGACGCCGCGGCCGATCAGGTGGACCTTGCCACCGACGACGCAGCCGGAGAAGGCGAAGGCGACCGGCTGCACGGTCGCCGATCCATCCCACTGGAAGTTGCCGACATAGGCGAGCGGAAGTGCCGCCGCGATCGCTTCGGCCTGCACTGCAGTCGCCGGGTTGGTCGTCGCGCCCGGGCCGCAGCCCGCCTCGGCCGTCGCCGCCCCCCACAGTCCGACCAGCCCGACCAGGGCCCAGATATACCGCCTGCCCATTGCCACCCCCATGGCCTCCCCGACATCGACCAACGATAGATGCACTGCAGGGATCACCGCAAGAAGCACACCACGCGGCACCTGCAGTTTGACAGCGTCGGTCCGCCGCCCACATTATTGGCATGAGCTGGGGTGTCCGGCGGTGCCGGGCTGAGAGCATACCCATCGAACCTGATCCGGGTAATGCCGGCGCAGGGAGCTGATCGTCGCGAGCCCGTCCCTCCCTGTCGCGACAAATTGCCCTCAGTCCGTTCCGCCGCATCCCGAACACAACCCGGGAGCTGGACGCAATGCGCCTGATACCGATGTCCGCCGCCTTGCCGGCGGTGCTGCTGTCCGTCGCGGCCGCGGCGCAGGAGATCTACGTGCCCGTGCTGGTGCCGGTCACCGGCTTCCTGGCACTTGAGGGCACCAGCCAGCGCAACGGCGCCGAGATGGCGCTGGACGAGGGCGCCCAGGAACTGGAGATCCGCCACGCCGTCACCGACACCAACGTCTCGCCGGAAGCCGCCGTGACCGCGATGGAGCGGGCGCTGGGCGAGGGCGACCCGCTGGCGGTGGTCGCGCCGATGCTGGGCACCCAGATGCTGGCCCTGATGCCGCTGGCGGAGGACTACGCGGTGCCGCTGCTCACCGTGTCGGGCACGGCGACCATCACCGAGCAGGGCAACCCCTGGGTATTCCGCTTCTTCCCTGGCGACGCAGTGGTCAAGGTCGCCCATGCCGACTACGCCGTGAACGTCATGGGCATGCAGCGCCCGGCGCTGATCTACCAGACCACCGCCTACGGACAGAGCGGCCATGCCCACCTGAAGGAAAGTCTGGCCGCGCTCGATGTCGTGCCGGTGCTGGAGGAAGGGCTCCCGGTCGAAGCCCGCGAGATGCTGCCGGTGCTGGCGAAGGCGGTGCAGGCGGGGGCCGACGGGCTGATCCTGCACCTGCACGCCGGCCCGACCGCGCTGGTGATCCGCCAGGCCCAGGCGATGGGCCTGGAACTGCCGATCGCCGCCGGCTCGGCGATGCACCAGCCGGCGACCGCCGACCTGCTCGAGCCGGCCGAGCTCGAGGGCGTCTGCGCCGAAAGCGGCTCCGCACCGAATGCCGACCACCGGCCCGAGGTGCAGGCCTGGGCGCAGGCCTATCGCGACCGCTACGGCATCGAACCGGACGCCTTCGCACTCGGCCAGTACGACGCGGTGCGGATGCTGCTGGCGGCCGCGGCGGACGGCGCACAGACGGCGGAGGCAGCGCGCGACTGGCTGGCAATCAACGAGTTCCCCGGCCTGGCGATGACCTACCGCTCCGACGGCAGCGGCAGCATGGCCCATGACGCGGTCATCATCTGCTACGACGGGACCAGCCGCACGCCGGTCGTGGCCCGGCGCTACCGCGACATCGACGGGGTGCTGACGGGGGAGTGAGCCGAGTGGGTTTCGGATCGAGCAGAGCGGCACCAGCGCTGGCGCGATGATCGGACACCTCCTTGCCAACAGCCTGGCGCTCGGGGCGGCCTATGCGCTGATGGCGATCGGGTTCGTGCTGGTGCTGAACGCGGTCAATGCGGTCAACTTCGCCCATGGCGACTGGGTGGTCGCCGGCGGGTTCGTGACCGTGCTGCTGGCTGGGCAGCTGCCGCTGCCGGGCTTGGCGCTGCTGCCCCTGGTGATCGCGATCATGATGGTGCTCGGGCTGCTGGTCGGGGCGATCGCCTACCTGCCGCTGCGGCAGCGGCCGCCGACCAGCGTCTTCGTCAGCACGATCGCGGTCGGCATCGTGATCCAGAACGGGCTGCTGGCCGCCTTCGGCGCGGCGCCGCGGGCAACGCCGGCGTTGCTGCCCGGCTCCGGGCTCGGCGTGCTCGGGCTGTCCGACCAGCAGGCGGCGACGCTGGTCGCGGCGGTGGCGATCATCGCCGGGCTGGGCTGGACGCTGGAGCGGACCCGGCTCGGGCGCTGGATGCGGGCGAGCGCCCAGGACCCGGAGATCGCGCGCAGCCTCGGCATCCCGGTCATGGCGATGACGCTGGTCAGCTTCGCCGCCGCCGCCGGGCTGGCGGGGGCGGCCGGGCTGATGACGGGGCACGCGCTGTTCATGACTCCGAGCGACGGCGGCCAGTTCATGCTCAAGGCCTATATCGCCGTCACCATCGGCGGCTGGGGCCGGCTGAGCGGCGCGGTGGCCGGCGCCTTCGTCATCGCGCTGTTCGAGGTGCTGTTCGCCGGCCTGGTCTCCTATGTCTGGGCCGAGGCCGCGCTCTACCTGACCCTGCTGCTGGTGCTGGCGCTGCGGCCGCAGGGGCTGCTCGGCGAGCCGGCGCGGGTGCGCGCCTGATGGGCGGCCAGGCTCTCCCGCTCCGGCCGAGCACGATCCTCGCCGCGCTCTGCGCCGCCGGCGTCGTCGCCTATGCGCTGACCGGCGCCGGGCCATACCAGCTCAGGGTGCTGACGTTGGCCGGGGTCTATGGGCTCAACGTCATCGGCTACCAGCTGATCTTCGGCCATGCCGGCGCGCTGTCGCTGGCGCAGGCAACCTTCTTCGGGCTCGGCGCCTATGCGACCGCGCTGCTGTCGCGCAGCCTCGGGCTGGATTTCCTGCTCACCTTCCCGGCGGCGATCCTGGTCGCCGGCGTGGTGGCGCTGGCGATCGCGATTCCGGTACTGCGGCTGGAGACCCACTACTTGGCACTGGCGACGCTGGGGGTGAGCCAGGTGGCGCTGCTGGTCGCCATCAACTGGCAGACGGTGACCGGCGGCGCCAACGGCCTGCCCGACGTGCCCGGCATCGCGGCCTTCGGGCTGGCGCTCGGCCGGGGGCTGCCGACCTTCCTCGCCGTCTGGGCCTGCCTCGGGATCGGTCTGATGGTCGCCGCGCGCATGCTGTCGCCGCAGCGGCGGCTGCGGTTCGAGCTGCAGCGGGAGCGTCCGCTGGCGGCCGCCGCCGTTGGTATAGACCGCGACCGGCTGCGGCTGGTGGCCCTGCTGATGAGCGCCGGCTATGGCGGGGCGGCCGGCGCACTCTACGTCCACACCACCCGGGTGATCTCGCCCGACGCACTCGCCTTCTCGATCCTGGTGCTGACCCTGGCGATGACCGTGATCGGCGGCCGGCTGAGCCTCGCCGGCGCCATCCTCGGCGCGCTGTTGCTGACCCAGATCCCCGAATGGTTCCGCTTCCTCGACCGCTACTACCTGCTCGCCTACGGCGCGGCGATGCTGGCCATGGTGGTGTTCGCGCCGAACGGCCTGGCTGCGCTGGTGGATCGCGCAGTTCCGAAGCGCGCCAGCGGTCGCGGTGAGGATCGCTCCCCGCCCGCCCCGGCATCCCCGCCCCGACCCTTCCCCGCGCCTCGGGACGGAGAGCCCCTGCCGCTGGCCATTGCGTACCTGTGCAAGGCGTTCGGCGGCGTAGTCGCAGTGGATGTGGCGCGGCTGGAGGTGCCGCCAGGGCAGGTCTGCGGGATCTTCGGGCCCAACGGGTCGGGCAAGACGACCTTGCTCAACCTGGTCAGCGGGTTCGAGCGCGCGGACCGGGGAACGATCGTCGCCTTCGGCCGGGAGCTGGGCCGCCTGCCCGCGTTCCGTCGCGCCGAAACCGGGATCGCGCGCTGCTTCCAGCAGGCGATGCTGCTCGACGACCGGCCGGTGCTCGAAAACGTGGCGGTGGCGGTGCGCGGATCCGACCTGCGCGCAGGCCGCGCCGCAGCGCTGCCGCTGCTCGAGCGCTGCGGCCTGGCGGCTCTCGCGGAGCAGCCCTGCCGCAGCCTGTCGTTCGGCCAGCGTCGTCTGGTCGAACTGGCGCGGGCGCTGGCGGGACGGCCACGGCTGGTCCTGCTCGACGAGCCCGCCGCCGGCCTCGCCGACGACGACCTGGCCCGGCTTGGGGCAGTCATGGCCGCCAGCCGCGACGTCACCTGGCTGATCGTGGACCACAATACCACGTTCCTTGCCGCGGTCGCCGATCGGTTGGTCTGCCTGGATCGCGGCGCGGTGATCGCCGACGGCGCGCCTGCGGCGGTGCTGCGCGACCCGGCGGTGGTCGACGCCTATTTCGGCATCGCGGCGGAGCCGGGGCCATGAGCGGGCCGGCGCTGGCGATCGACGGACTGACCGTCCGCTTCGGCGAGGCGCCGGCGCTCGCCGGAGTCAGCCTTGCCGTCGATCCCGGCGAGGTCGTGGCGGTGCTCGGCCGCAACGGCGCCGGCAAGTCGACGCTGCTGAAGGCGGTGATCGGCCTGGTCCCGGCCAGTGCCGGCCGGATCGCGCTGTCGGGCCGCGACATCGGCCGGCTGTCGGTGGAGCGCCGCGCGCATGCCGGGCTGGGCTACGTGCCGGAGGGCCGACGGGTTTTTCCCGCCATGTCGGTGCGCGACAACCTGCTGGCCGGCGCACGGGGCCCGGCGGCCGCCGGCCGTGACCGACTCGAGCGCGTGCTGGCACTGCTGCCGGCGCTGGCCGAGAAGGCAACGGCGCGAGCCTGGACGCTCTCCGGCGGCCAGCAGCAGATGCTGGCCATCGGACGGGCCTTGATGACCGGCCCGAAGGTGCTGCTGCTCGACGAACCGAGCCTTGGCCTGGCGCCGGGGCTGGCGGCCGAGATCATGGCCCACGTCGCCGCGATTGCACGCGCGGGCGCCGCCGTTCTGCTGGTCGAGCAGAATGCATCGGCTGCGCTGGCCGTAGCCGACCGGGGTCTGATCCTGGACCTGGGGCGGGTCGTAGCCGCCGGTTCGGCGGCGGACCTGCAGTCGCGCCTGGGTCAGCCCGCCCCGCACTGACGGAACTGTGCGCGGCAACCGGCTTGTCGGCGGAACCATTGCGGCTCATGCTGGATTGCAGCCTCGTCATCAGCGGCTGGAGGGGAAAGGCATGAACTCGGTCCGCATCGGATTGGCTGTGGGCGTGGTCGGACTGGTCTCGGTCGCCGCGGCTCCAGGGCTTGCGCAGGACCGCGAGCTGGTGATCGGGCTCAGCCAGTATCCCAGCAATCTGAACCCCCTGACCGAGACCCATGTCGCGCAGTCCTACATCCACGGGATGGCCCGGCGTCCGTTCACCGCCTACGACGCGGACTGGGAGGGCCGCTGCTACCTGTGCACCGCCCTGCCCAGCGAGGAAGACGGCACGGCGGAGGTCCGGGACATTCCGGAGGAGCTGGGCGGCGGCCGCGGCTGGGCGGTGACCTACACCATCGATCCGGAGGCGCAGTGGGGCGACGGCGAGCCGATCACCACCGAGGACGTGATGTTCACCTGGGAGCTGGGCCGCAACCCCCAGTCCGGCGTCATCAACTTCGAGCTGTTCAACGACATCGTCGCCATCGACGTCGCCGATGAGCACACCTTCACCATCCAGTGGGACAAGGTTTCCTGCGGCTACGAGATGATCAACAACTTCGAGCTCGTGCCTGCCCATCTGGAGCGGGCGCTGTTCGAGGCTGCGCCCTCGGCCTACCCGGAACGCTCGCTCTACGAGACCGACCCGACCAATCCCGGTCTCTGGTTCGGTCCCTATGTGCTCTCGGAGCTGGAGTTCGGCGGCGAGATCACGATGACCCGCAACCCGCTGTGGTGGGGCGACGAGCCCTATTTCGACGTGATCCGCGTGCGCCCGATCGAGAGCACGCCCGCACTGGAAGCCAATCTGCTGGCCGGCGAGATCGACATGATCGCGGGCGAGGACGGCATCTCGATCGACCAGGCCATCGCCTTCGCCGAGAGCTATGGCGAGGATTACGACGTGATCTTCAAGCCGGCGCTGTTCTACGAGCACATCGACCTCAACCTGGACAATCCGATCCTGGCCGACGTCAGGGTCCGGCGGGCGCTGCTGCACGCCATCGACCGGGAGGTGATATCCGAGCGCCTGTTCGCCGGCCACCAGCCGGTGGCCCATGTGAACATCAACCCGCAGGACCGGGTGTATTTCGGCGGCATTCCGACCTATGAGTTCGATCCTGAGCGTGCGGCGGCCTTGCTCGACGAAGCCGGATGGACACTCGCGCCGGGTGCCGCCACCCGCACCAACCCGGACGGGGAACAGCTGGCTCTGACGCTGATGACGACGGCGGGCAACGCCACTCGCGAGCTGGTCGAGCAGGTGCTGCAGAGCCAGTGGCGCCGGATCGGCGTCGACGTGGCGATCAAGAACGAACCGGCGCGGGTCCTGTTCGGCGAGACGCTGGCCCGGCGCGCCTTCGACTCGATGGTCATGTTCGCCTGGCTGTCGCCGCCGGAGAACGTGCCGCGGACCACGCTGCATTCAAGCATGATTCCAACCCCCGAGAACAACTGGGGCGGCCAGAACTATACGGGTTACACCAGCGCCGAGGCCGACGCGATCATCGACGATCTGGAGGTCACCTGCGACGATCCGGAGAGGCAGGACTTGTGGAACCGGCTGCAGGAACTCTATGCGGAGGACCTGCCGGCGCTCCCCCTCTACTACCGCTCGATGCCCTACGTCCTTCCCCAATGGCTGGACGGCGTGACGCCGACCGGCCATCTCGATCCCACCACCCTGGCGGTCGAATACTGGCGACCGCGGGAGGACGTGGCCGACTGACCGGCCGCTGCGGTGGGCGCCTTTCTGGTCCGTCGGCTGCTGGGCCTGGCCGTGGTGATGATCGCCGTGTCCTTCGCCAGCTACAGCCTGATCGGGCTGATGCCCGGCGATCCGATCGACGTCATGATCAGCTCGAACCCCGACCTGACCCCGGCCGACGCCGAGCGGCTGAAGCAGCGCTACGGCCTCGACCAGCCCCTGGTCGCCCGCTACCTGCACTGGGCCGGCGACATCCTCGGCGGCGATTTCGGCTATTCGCGCACCTTCCGCGTGCCGGTCTGGGACATCATCCTGCCCCGGCTCGGCAACACGATGATCCTGCTGGGCGCCAGCTTCGTGCTGTCCCTGGCGATCGCGATCCCGGCCGGCGTGCTGGTCTCGCTGCGGCCGGGCGGCGCGGTCGACTACGGCGTCAACCTGCTGTGCTTCGCCGGCGTCTCGATCCCATCCTTCTGGCTGGCGCTGCTGCTGATGTACGGCTTTTCCGTCCACCTGCAGTGGCTGCCGCCGGGCGGAGGCGGATCGGTGGCGCGCGACGGGATGCTCGGGTGGATGTCCTACCAGGTGCTGCCGGTCTGCGCGCTGACGGTGGCGAGCCTCGCCGTGTACATCCGCCACGTCCGCGCCGCGATGGGAGAATCGCTGGCGCAGGACTACGTGCGGACCGCCCGGGCCAAGGGCGCCTCGACCACCCGGGTCGTCTACCGCCATGCGCTCCGCAACGCGATGATGCCCGTGGTCACCATCATCGCGCTCGATTTCGGCACCCTGTTCTCCGGCGCGCTGGTGACCGAACAGGTGTTCAGCTACCCCGGCATGGGGCGGACGATCTACGACGCGATCATGAGCAACGACTACAACCTGGCGCTGGCCGCCCTGCTGCTGGCGACGGTCGCCATCCTGCTCGCCAACCTGCTCGCCGATCTGGCCTATGCCTGGCTGGATCCGCGGGTCAAGCTGCACTAGCGCCCGATGAGCATCGCAGTCATCGCCCGACCGCCGGTCCGCAGTCGCCGCGGCGGCGCATTGCGGCGCTTCGTCCGCCACCTGCCCGCCTTGATCAGCGTCGTCGTGATCCTGGCGCTGGTCGCCGGTGCCGCGCTGGCCCCGCTGATCGCACGCCTGCTCGGGATCGACCCGTTCGAGGAGGACCTGTTCAACCAGTATCGGCCGCCGTCGGATTCACACTGGCTCGGCACCGACGCCATCGGCCGCGACGTGCTGGTGCGCCTGCTCTACGCCGGCCGGGTCTCGCTAACGGTCGGCTTCTCCGGCGCACTGATCGCCAGCCTGATCGGGACCGCGATCGGGCTCGCCGCCGGCTACTACGGCGGGCGGATCGACGGCTTCCTGATGCGCATCACCGACGGCATCATCGCGCTGCCGGTGCTGCCGCTGCTGATCATCCTGGCCGCGCTCGACCTGGGCAAGCTCGGCATCTCCGACAGCTTCGCCCGGTCCGAGCACGCGAGCGTCTGGCGCATCATCGTCATCGTCTCCCTGTTCGGCTGGACGACGGCCGCGCGCCTGGTGCGCGCCTCGGCGCTGGCGGTGCGCGAGCGGGAGTTCGTGCGCGCGGCACGCGCGCTCGGAGCCAGCGACCTGCGGATCATCGCCACCCACATTCTGCCCAACATCCTCTCGCCGCTGGTGGTGGCGACCACTCTGGCGGTCGGGCAGGTGATCCTGGTCGAATCGGTGCTGAGCTATCTCGGGCTCGGCATCAATCCGCCGACGCCGAGCTGGGGCGGCATGCTCACCAACGCCCAGGAGACGGTGAGCCGCGCGCCCTGGCTTGCGGTCTATCCCGGTGTCACGATCTTCCTGGCGGTGCTCGCCTTCAACTTCCTCGGCGACGGCTTGCAGGACGCCCTCAACCCCCGCCGGGTCCGCCGCTGAGGCGGCAGCGGGAACCCCGCGTAGCACACTATTAACTGAGCCTTCACGCGCCGCTGCTAGGTTGCAAATCAGATCTTGATTGCAAAGCAGGTAGCGGCATGGACGGTGGACTCGCCCAGCATTTGGCGACCGATGTTGTCGGCCGCGTGGCAAGCGTGTCTGGTTCCCAGATGGTTGTCCTGGTCTCCGACCGCGGCCGCTTCGACAGCAGCGATCCCGCTTCGGGCCTGCACGCGGGACAGATCGTACGCATCCCGGTGGCCAAGCAATGGGTGTTCGGTCTGGTGACCGCGCTGACCGAACCGACCGCGTCCTCGAGCGGCGGCGAGGGCCAGGTTTTCGCCGAACTCGACCTGCTCGGCGAGGCGCCCCGCGGCGACGGCGAGCGGGAGGGATTCGCCCGCGGCGTGTCGCTGGTTCCCGCCGTCGGCGCGCCGGTCAGCATCGCCGGCACCGACGACATCGCCACCGTCTACGCCAATGCCGGCCGGGCGACCGTGCGGATCGGCTCGGTCCACCACGACGATGCCATCGCCGCCACCGTCGCTCCCGACGACCTGCTCGGCAAGCACTTCGCCATCGTCGGCGGCACCGGCACCGGCAAGTCCTGCGCCACCGCTTTGATCCTGCAGCGCATCCTCGCCCAGAACCCGAACGCGCACATCGTCCTGCTCGACCCGCACTGCGAATATGCGCCGGCCTTCGCCGGCATGGCCGAAATCGTCGACAGCACCACGCTGGAACTGCCCTACTGGCTGTTCAGCCTGGAAGAACTGGCGGCGGTGATTCTGCGCACCGACAAGCCGCTGCGCGACACCCCGGCCGAGGTCAACATCCTCTCCACGCTGATCGTCAGCGCCAAGCGTTCCTACCAGGCCCAGGCGGCCGGGCAGGAGAAGCGCCGTCCGATCACGGTCGACACGCCGGTGCCGTACCGCCTCACCGATGTCCAGAAGATGTTGGAAGAAGAGATGGGGCGCCTCGACAAGCCGGAATCGCTGACCCCCTTCCTGCGGCTGAAGTCGCGGCTGCAGGCGGTGCGCGAGGACGGCCGCTACAGTTTCATGTTCACCGGCATCGCGCTGCGCGACAACCTCGGCGCGGTGCTGTCGCGCCTGTTCCGCGTCCCCGTCGACGGTAAGCCGATCACCATCGTCGACCTCTCCGGGATGCCGTCGGACGTGCTCAGCGTCATCGTGTCGGTGCTCGGCCGGATCACCTTCGAGTTCGCCCTGTTCAGCGCGCAGTCGATCCCGATCCTGCTGGTCTGCGAGGAAGCCCACCGCTACCTGCCCGAGCAGGCAGGGGCGGGCTTCGAGCCGGCGAAACGCAACCTGGCGCAGATCGCCAAGGAAGGCCGCAAATACGGCGTCTCGCTCTGCCTGGTCAGCCAGCGCCCGGCCGATCTGGCCGCCGGTGCGCTCTCCCAGTGCAGCACGGTTTTCGCGATGCGGCTGACCAGCCAGGCCGACCAGGACTTCGTCCGCGGCGCCCTGCCCGACTGGAGCGCCGGACTGATGGACCTGCTGCCCTCCTTGCGCAACGGCGAGGCGGTTGCCGTCGGCGAAGGCGTCTCGGTGCCGATGCGCCTGGTGTTCGACACGCTCCCGCCGGACCGCAGGCCTCACGGCGCCACCGCCAAGTTCAGCGAGCGCTGGCAGAACGACGACGTCACCCCCGACTTCATCGCCAGCGTCGTCAACCGGTGGCGCGACGCCAGATGACGAGCACCTGATGCCTTGGCACACGATGGAGCTGCGCAACGGGGCGGCAATGTCGCGGTTCCTGCGCCAGCGGCACCAGATCGGCGCCCAGCGCGACGCCGACATGGCGATCGCCAGCGCGGCTCGCCTGCGCGAGATCGAGGCGCTGATGGCCAGCGTGTTCGCGACCAGCCAGGACGGCATCCTGATCGTCAGCGAGGACGACCTCGTCGTCATGTGCAACCCGGCGGCGGCCCTGCTGTTCGGGCGCTCGCAGGAGCGCATGACCGGAATCGCCATGGCGCAGCTGCTGCCGGCCGGTCATTGGGATGTGGCGGCCGAGGGCTACCGCGAAGGGCTGGCGCGCGACCCCGGCGGCCGGACGTTCCCGATCGAGTTCGCGGTGACCACGGTCGGCACCCAGCAGGGCAGCATCCGGGTGGTCGTGCTGCGCGATATCTCGGAGCGCAAGAGCTACGAGGGTTCGCTGCAGCACCAGGCAACCCACGATCCGTTGACCGGGCTGCCGAACCGAACCCTGCTGGCGACAAGCGTGGATCGTTGGCTGGAGATGCCCGACCCGGAGCCTTTCGCCCTGCTGCTGCTGGATCTCGATCGCTTCAAGGAAATCAACGACACGCTGGGCCACGACATCGGCGACGAGCTGCTGACCCGGTTGGCGCGGCGGCTGCGCGCCCATGTCGGGACCGACGGCTTCGTGTCGCGGCTCGGTGGCGACGAGTTCGCGATGCTGATCCACCCGGTGCGCGATCTGGCCGCCGCCGAAACGGCCGCGGCGGCGATCGCCGCCCAGGTCGAAGTACCGATCACCTTGCGCGACCTGTCCCTCTCCGTCGCGGCAAGTGTCGGCATTGCGCTCTATCCCGACCACGCGACGACCATGAAGGATCTGCTGCGCTGCGCCGACGTGGCGATGTACGCCGCCAAGCAGCGACGGAGCCGGGTCTCGACCTATGATGCCGCCGCCGATCGCCATTCGATCCGGCACCTGACGCTGAGCGGCGAGCTCAAGCGTGCAGTCGAGGACAATGTCATGGTGCTGGAATACCAGCCCAAGCTTAGCCTGGCGGCACGCCGGCTGTTCTCGGCAGAGGCCCTGCTGCGGTGGAGCCATCCGACACTTGGCCAGGTGTCCCCTTGCGAGTTCATTCCCCAGGCGGAGCAGACCGGTCTGATCTCGGCCCTGACCACCCACACGCTGGTCAAGGCCGTCGAGCAGATCGCCTCCTGGGATCGGGAGGGGTTGGCGCTGTCGGTGGCGGTCAACCTGTCGGCGCAGGTGATCCACGATTCCAGACTGCCGAAGCGGGTTGATGACGTGCTGCGCCGGCATGGGGTCGCGCCCGGCCGGCTGACCCTCGAGTTGACCGAGAGCGCGATCATGCACGATCCGGAAGCGGCCCTGGCGGTCGCCCACCAGATCACCGAGATCGGCGTTCGCCTGTCGATCGACGATTTCGGCACCGGCTATTCGTCGCTGGCCTATCTCAGCCGATTGCCGATGCACGAGTTGAAGGTCGACCGCTCCTTCGTCTCCCGGATGCTGTCCTCGCCGACCGACCTGACGATCGTGCGCTCGACAATCGAGCTCGCCCACAACCTGGGCATGGAGGTCGTGGCCGAGGGCATCGACCGGCTCGACATCCTGCAGCGGCTGGTTGCCCTGGGCTGCGACTACGGCCAGGGCTTTCTGATCGCGCGCCCGACCAGGCCCGAGCATCTCGGCCACGTGATCCTGAACGCCGTGCGCGCCGCGCACGAGCAGTGGGGGATCGGAGTCGGCGGCGACTCTCCCGACGTCCGCGACCTGCAGGCGACCGCCGTCGCCGAACTGCAACGGGTGCTCGCTCCGCAAGTGACTGAGCGGCCGCCGGCTGGCTACCAGATCGTGTAGCCAGCGTCGGCGACGATGACGCTGCCGGTCAGCAGCGACGAGGCGTCCGACGCCAGGAACAGCACCACCGACGCGATCTCCTCCGGCTGGCCGACGCGCGCCATCGGCGTCATCTCGAGCCAGACCTTGTACCAGTCGTCCCTGTCCATGCCGGTCCTGGTCATGCTGGTCTCGATGTAGGTCGGCGCGATCGCGTTCACCCGGACGCCGCGCGGCGCCCACTCGCCGGCCAGCGACTTGGTCAGCATGTGCACGGCCGCCTTCGAGGCGTTGTAGTGGGACTGTGGCTGCGGCTTGTTGCTGATGATGCCCGACATCGAGCCGATGTTGATGATGCTGCCCTTGCCGGCGGCCAGCATGTGGCGACCGAAGGCGCGGTTGCACCAGAAGACGCCGTTCAAGTTGATATCGATCACCTTCAGCCAGTCGGCGTCGGTCATCTCCTCGCCTGGTGAATCCAGCGCAATGCCGGCATTGGCGAGCAGGACGTCGATCCGGCCGTGGCTGGCCTTGATCCCGTCGGCGACCGCGTTGACCATGTCGGGCTTGGTGACGTCGAGGACGACGCCTTCGGCGTCATAGCCCTTGCCGCGCAGGGTCTCGACGGCCGACGCCCCGGTCTGCGGATCGATCTCGGCGATCACGATGCGGGCGCCGGCCTCGGCCATCGCCTCCGCCGAGGCGAGCCCGATGCCACGTCCGCCGCCGGTGACGACGGCGACCTGCCCGCTCAGGTCCAGTTTCTCACGATACACGGCGATGCTCCTCCCGGCTGCAGACGGCGCTTCGGCACCGTTGGTTCCCAGTCGCCGATCGCGATCAGGATCGGTCAAACTGATCATTTGCTCGAACTCTGTATTGATGCTCATATTCATCAGGAGCTTGTACGAAGGCAAGGGCCGAATCATGGCGACCAGGGACCGGCAGGAGATGAAACTCGACCAGGCGGCGCGCGCGGCCTGGCTCTACTATGTCGCCGGCGACACCCAGGAAGCGATTGCCGAAAAGCTGGGCGTATCGCGCCCCGCGGCCCAGCGCCTGGTCGCGCTGGCGGTGTCGGAGAAGCTGGTCAGGGTCGAGCTGACGCGGCCGATCGCGAGCTGCGCCGTGCTGGCCGAGCGGATCAGCGCCTCCTTCGGACTGCAGATCTGCGACGTGCAGCCGACGGTGCCCAACGAGCCGATGGCGACCCAGCAGGGGGTGGCGCTGGCGGCGGCACTGCGGCTGGAGACCGTCATCGCCACCATGGCGCCGGTGGTCATCGCACTGACCACCGGCCGCACCCTGCGCGCGATGGTCGACCTGGTGTCGCCGGCGAACCGGCCTCAGCACCGGGTGCTGTCGCTGGCAGGCTCGATCGGCCGCGACGCCTCGGCGAACCGGTACGAGGCGGTGATGCGGCTCGCCGACCGGCTCGGTTGCCGCTGTTTCCCGCGGCCGCTGCCGCTGGTCGCCGAAAGCAAGGCCGAACGCGATGTGCTGGCTACCCAGCGCAGCTACCTGACGCTGAACGACCTGGCGCTGAAGGCGAAGCTGTCCCTGGTCGGCATCGGCGACGTCAGCTGGGACGGACCGCTGCACGTCGACGGGTTCCTCACGGACGAGGAGCTGGAGGAGCTCAGCGAGCACGGTGCGGTCGGCGAGGTCGCCGGCTGGGTGTTCGACAGAGATGGCGTGCTGATCGCCGGCTCGTTCAACGAGCGCGTGCTGAGCGCGCCGCTGCGCCATGCGCCCGAGCGCGCGCTGGTCGCCGTGGGCGGCGGCCCGCGCAAGGTGGCGCCGATTACGGCTGCCCTGCGCGGACGGCTGATCAACGGGCTGATCACCGACGAGGCGACGGCGGCCGCGGTGGTCGCCGCGATCTGATCCGATAAGAAAATCGGTTCTTGACTCCCGCCCCCCGATTGGTGAGCATTTTGCTCAGTGGCCGAGCAAATGATCTATGGCCACAACAAGGGCTTTGGCCACAACAAGGCTTTGGGAGGAACAGGACGATGCGGAGTTTCAGACTCGCCGCCTGCGCGACGACCGCGCTGGTCGGCTTCGCAGCTTATGCGCAGGCCCAGACCATCACGATCGCGACGGTGAACAACCCCGACATGATCGTGATGCAGCAGCTGTCGGCGGAGTACACGGCCGCCAACCCGGGCGTGACCCTCGAATGGGTCGTCCTTCCCGAGAACGAGCTGCGCCAGAAGGTCACCACCGATATCGCGACCGGTGCCGGGACCTACGACATCCTGACCATCGGCACCTATGAAGTGCCGATCTGGGGCGAGCTGGGCTGGCTGGCGCCGTTCGACAACGTGCCCGCGGACTACGACCTGGAAGACGTCTACGAATCCGTCCGCTCCGGGCTGTCCTACGACGGCACGCTCTATGCCCTGCCTTTCTACGCCGAAAGCTCGTTCCTCTTCTACCGCACCGACCTGTTCGAGGAAGCCGGGATCGAGATGCCGGAACAGCCGACCTACGACCAGCTGATGGAATGGGCCGCCGTCCTGCACGACCCCGATAACAACGTCTACGGCACCTGCCAGCGAGGCAAGCCGGGCTGGGGCGAGAACATGGCCTTCGTCGGCCTGCTGGTGAACACGTTCGGCGGCCACTACATCAGTGCCGAGTGGAAGCCCGAGATCGACTCCAGCTACTGGCACGACGCCCTCAGCTACTACGTCGAGCTGATGAACAACTACGGGCCTCCGGGCGCGGCCAGCAACGGCCACCTGGAGAATCGGACCCTGTTCGCCGCCGGCAACTGCGCGACCTGGGTAGATGCCACCTCGGCCGCCGGCTACATGTTCAACCCCGACGAATCCCGGGTGGTCGACACCGTCGGCTTCGCCAAGGCGCCCGTCGGCCCCTACGACAAGGGCACCCACTGGATGTGGTCCTGGGCCCTTGCCGTGCCGTCGAGCTCGCCGGACGTCGCAGCCGCCCAGGACTTCATCTACTGGGCGACCTCGAAGGGGTACATCGAGCGGGTGGCGGAGGAGAACGGCTGGGTCTCGGTGCCGCCGGGCACCCGCCGGTCGACCTACGAGAACCAGAACTACCTGGACGCGGCTCCCTTCGCGCTGATGACGCTGGAGGCGATCGAGACCGCCGACCCGACCGATGCCCACCGTGAGCAGCTGCCCTATGTCGGCATCCAGTTCGTGCCGATCCCCGAGTTCCAGGCCATAGGGACCGAGGTCGGCCAGTATGTCGCCGCGGCGCTGTCGGGCGACATGACCGTCGACCAGGCGCTTGCCGAGGCCCAGGCAGCAGCCGACCGCATCATGCGGGAAGCCGGCTACTACTAGGCCTGTCTCGGCGCGGCCGCCTGTTCTGCCACCCTCTCCCTAAGGGCAGGCGGCCGTAAGTCTTGGTGACCTGTCCGGTCCGGCGCATCCGTCCGGACCGGCAGTCACACACCGCAACCCCCGGAACCGACCCACGATGAACCCAGTCGGAGCGACCCGGCCCAGTTGGTGGCTCCTGACCGGGCCATCGGTGGTCCTGCTGCTGATTTGGATGATCGGCCCGCTCGCCGGGGCGCTCTACTTCTCCTTCGTTCGCAAGAACCTGATGAACCCGAACCTGACCGGATTCGTCTGGTTCCAGAACTACATCAACCTGCTGCACGACCCGGTCTTCTGGATCTCGATCGTCAATACCCTGGTCCTGGTCGGCTCGGTGCTGGTGATCACGGTCGTCGTCGGCATCCTGCTCGCCTTGCTGATGAGCGAGGACTTTCCCGGACGCACCCTTGCGCGCCTGTTGCTGATCTCGCCGTTCTTCGTCATGCCGGTGGTCGCGGCGCTGGTGTGGAAGAACATGCTGATGCACCCGGTCTACGGGATCATGTCCTGGGTGCAGCGAAGCCTGGGCCTGCCGGTCACCGACTGGTTCCAGGACTTCCCGATGACCGCGATCATCATCATCATCAGCTGGGAGTGGATCCCGTTCGCGATGCTGGTGTTCCTGACCAGTCTGCAGTCGATGCCCGAGGAACAGCGCGAGGCGGCCAGGCTGGACGGCGCCGGGCCGCTGCAGATGTTCTTCCGCATCGTGCTGCCGCACCTCAGCCAGGCGATCGCGGCGGTGCTGATGATCGAGTGCATCTTCTTCCTGTCGATCTATGCCGAGATCTTCACCACCACCTCGGGCGGCCCCGGCACGGCGACGACCAACCTCGTCTACGTCATCTACAAGCGCGGCTTCAACGAGTGGAACTTCGGCTCGGCCTCGGCGGGCGGCATCTACGCGGTCATCCTGGCCAACTTCGTCGCCTTCTTCCTGATCAGGCTGATCGCCCGGAACATGAAGAACCAGGAGACCTGGAAATGACCGCGCCCTATCACCGCCGGTCGCGCAAGTGGATCGTCACCATCGCCGGCCATCTGGTCGCGCTGCTGATGTTCTTCCCGATCCTGTGGATGTTCCTGACCGCGTTCAAGGCGGAGATCGACGCCTTTACCATCCCGCCGCAGCTGTTCTTCGAGCCGACGCTGCGCTCGTTCGGCGACGTGTTCGCCCGCGGCGACTATGCCGTGTTCGCGCAGAACTCGCTGATCGCCGCCCTCGGCTCGACCGCGCTGGCGCTGCTGATCGCAATTCCCGCCGCCTACCGGCTCGCCTTCTTCCCGACCGCCAGGACCCAGTTCACCCTGCTGTGGATGATCTCCACCAAGATGATGCCGGCGGTGGGCGTCCTGCTGCCGATGTACCTGTTCTTCCAGTGGCTCGGGCTGATCGACCAGATCGTCGGCCTGCTGGTGATCTATACGATGATGAACCTGCCGCTCGCGGTGTGGATGCTCTACACTTACTTCCGGGAGATCCCGTACGAGATGCTGGAGGCGGCCCGGGTCGACGGCGCCGGCGTCGGTTCCGAGCTGCGCCACATCCTGATCCCGACCGCCATGCCAGGTGTGGCCTCCACCGCGCTGCTGTGCACCATCCTGGCCTGGAACGAGAGCTTCTGGAGCCTGCAGTTGATGAATGTGCAAGGGGCGACGCTCGCCACCTTCATCTCTTCGTTCAAGGCGGCCGAAGGCATGTTCTGGGCCAAGATGTCGGCAGCGAGCATCCTGGCCATCGGCCCGATCATCGTCATCGGCTGGCTCGCCCAGAAGCAGCTGGTGCGCGGACTGACCTTCGGCGCGGTGAAGTAGCCGCCCCCTGACCAACGAGGACACCATGAAACTGCAGGACAAGGTTGCGATCATCACCGGCGGCGCTCGCGGCATCGGGCGCGCGATCGCTGAGGGCTACGCAGCGGAGGGCGCGGTCGTCGCGGTCTGCGACGTTCTGAAGGAACAGGCGGAGGCGACCGCGCAGGCCATCGGCGGCAAGGCCTTCGCGGTCGGGGTGGACGTCACCAGCCAGCCCTCGATCGAGGCCATGGTGCAGGCGGTGGTCGACAAGGCCGGGCGCATCGACATCCTGGTCAACGGCGCCGCCATCTTCGACATGTCGCCGCTCACCGAGATCACCGACAAGAGCTTCGACAGTCAGTTCGCGATCAACGTCAAGGGCCTGCTGTTCAGCACCCAGGCCGTCGTCCGGCAAATGCAGGCGCAGCGCAAGGCCGGCGACACCGACCGCTACCGGATCATCAACATCGCGTCCCAGGCCGGGCGCCGCGGCGAAGCCCTGGTCACCGTCTACTGTGCGACCAAGGCGGCGGTGATCAGCATCACCCAGTCGCTGGGCCAGGAACTGATCAAGCAGCAGATCAACGTCAACGGCATCGCGCCAGGCGTGGTCGACACCCCGATGTGGGACGTGGTCGACAGCCTGTTCGCCAGATACGAGGGCCGCCCGATCGGCGACAAGAAGCGGGAGGTGGGCCTGCGGGTGCCGTTCGGCCGCATGGGCAAGTCCGAGGACCATATCGGCGCGGCGGTGTTCCTGGCCTGCTCGGACAGCGACTACGTCGTCGCCCAGACGCTGAACGTCGACGGCGGCAACTGGATGAGCTGAACCGACTCCGGGACGATCTCAGCGGCTGGCGGCCCGGAGCGCCTGCGTCGGCCGTTTCCCTCGCCCAGCGGCGGCGCCTGACAGGGCCCTCCGCAGGATGCCGCGGAAGGTCGGGCATTCCATGTGGCTCGGCGCCTTGCAGGCGGCGGCGTGGCGAAGTCCGTCCCGCATCGCGGTGAGCTCGCGGATCATGCCGTCCAGTTCCTCGGCCTTGGCCGCCAGCATCCCGCGGTCGATCCGAGGCCGCCCGTCCGGCGCGAACATCAGAGCGATCTCGTCGAGCGAGAAGCCGGCGGAGCGGCCGACGGCGATCAGAGCTAGACGCTCCAGCACCTGCGCGTCGAACAGGCGGCGCAGGCCCCGCCGGCCGATCGAGGCGATCAGCCCCTTCTCCTCGTAGAACCGTAGGGTGGAAGCCGGAACACCCGACCGCCGCGCCACCTCCGCTATGTCCAGAATCTCCAGGCTTCCAACCCCCTTGACCTCAAGTCGACTTGAACTGGCAGGGTGCGACTTGCGCTTCCCGAAATCAAGCCCAGGGAGACAGTCATGGACATCGCACGCGGGATCAACGACGAGCAGTCGGCGCTGTGGAACGGCCCTGCCGGGCAAGCCTGGGTCGAGGCGCAAGCCGTGCTCGACCGGACACTCCAGCCGTTCGAGGACCTGCTGGTCGAACCGCTCGGCGCCAGGTCCGGCGAGCGGGAGCTGGACATCGGCTGTGGGACGGGCAGCACAACGCTCGCCGCAGCACGGCGCCTCGGCACCGCCGGCTGTTGCGTCGGCATAGACCTTTCGGAGCCGATGATCGCAGCCGCCCGTGCGCGCGGCGACCGGGAGGGCTCTCCCGCGCGCTTCATCCTGGCCGACGCCCAGACACACCCCTTCGAGGCCACGGGCTTCGACAGGCTCATCTCACGCTTCGGCGTGATGTTCTTCGACGACCCTGTGCGGGCGTTCGCCAATCTGCGGCGGGCCGCAGGCCCGAACGCCGCGCTGCAATTCGTCGCGTGGCGCAGCCCGGCCGAGAACCCGTTCATGACGACCGCCGAGCGCGCCGCGGCGCCGCTGCTGCCGACCCTGCCGGCGCGGCAGCCGGACGCGCCCGGGCAGTTCGCCTTCGCCGATCCGCAGCGGATCGGCCGCATCCTGCACGAGAGCGGCTGGGTCGGGGCCGACATCCGGCCGCTGGACGTGGCCTGCACCCTGCCCGAGTCGGCGCTGGTCGGCTACTTCTCCCGACTCGGTCCGCTCGGCCTGGTCCTGCGTGAGGCGGACGACGGGGCACGCGCCCGCATCATCGAGACGGTGCGCACGGCCTTCGACCCTTATGTCGAGGGGACGAACGTCCGCTTCACCGCCGCCTGCTGGATGATCGAAGCCCGGGCCCCGTCCGCATGAGTCGACATCGGAGCCCGAGGATCAGGCGAGCGCCAACAGCAGCGCCGCCAGCGTTTCCGGGTCGGTCATGTTCGGGCTGTGACCGGTCGCCATCTCGTGGAAGGTCCAGTCGGGATCGGTGCAGAGACGATCGGCGAAAGGGCGGAACAGGTCCGTACCTGTCTTGACCGTGCAGTGTATGTAGCTGCGGCGGAACGGCGGCGTGGCAGCAGCGGGCGAAAGGCGGATCCTGTCGGTGAAGCAGGCCGCCGGGTGGTGGCGATGCCGCGATGCGGCCCATTGCTCACCCTGCTGCAGCGCGCCGGCGCCAGATTCAGGATTGGGCCCCGAGTCCGGATGGGGGATGAGCCAGCCGTCGACCGTAGCCGCCCGGGGGCCGACCAGGTCGCACACCGACTGGCCATCGGCCGGGACCAAGGCATCCAGATAGACCAGGTGGCGAATCCGCTCCGGCAGGCGGTCGCCGACGCCGGTGGCCACCATGCCGCCATAGCTATGGGCGACAAGGATGAGGTCGGTCAGATCCTCGAACGCGATCAGGCTGACGATGTCCTGGATGTGCGTTTCCAGCCCGACCATCGGGCTGGCCAGGTGGGCGCGCTCCCCCAGCCCGGTGTAGGACGGCGCGTAGATTTCATGGCCGGCAGCGGCGAGCAGCGCGCGGACCGTCTTCCACGACCAGCCACCCGACCAGGCGCCGTGGCAAATGAGATATGTCGCCAACTGCTCCCCGCTTTGCGCCGGTCAGGACAGCTGCCGTGGCGCCGGCAGCTCGTCGAGCCGGGCGCGGATCTGGGCGCCGGTGACGTAGCTGGACTGGCACCCCAGCGTCAGGCAGGCGAGTGCGGCGCCGACGCTCGCCCGGCGCACCGCTTCGGGCAGGTCGAGGCCGGCGTCGAGCCCTTGCGCCAGCACGCCGACGAAGGCGTCGCCGGCGCCGGTGGTATCGACCGGGGTGATCTTCAGTGCGTCCACCGCCCAGGCGCCGTCGGCCGTGAAGGCTGCGGCGCCGGCCCCGCCGAGGGTGACGATGACGGTGAGCGCGAAGCGGTCGGCGAGCGCGCGGGCGCTCTCCTGCGGCGAGCCGGCGGCGAGCCCGACCTCCTTCGCCACCATCGCCGCCTCGATCTCGTTGACCACCAGCACGTCGATCGCCTTCAGCACC
>JBHJOG010000315.1:0-11272 GCA_050329975.1 Alphaproteobacteria bacterium
TGGCCAAGACTCCAGGGGATCGAATCACAATGGCTCAAACATCCTCGACACCGGCTGCGACCGCCGTTCCGGCCGTCGCCGCTCCCGCCGACCGCTCCTATGTGGACTGGCCGGCAATCATTGCCGGCGCGGTGATCGCAACCGCCATCGCCCTGCTGCTGATGACCTTCGGCTCGGCCATCGGCCTGTCGCTGACCCCTCTGATCGACGGCGAGCGCTCGGCCGTCGTCGCCGTCATCCTGGTCGGGCTGTGGGTGCTGTGGATTGCGGTCTCCAGTTTCATGGCGGGTGGCTACGTAACCGGACGGCTCCGCCGCCGGCTGTTCGAAGGCACGCCGCACGAGGCTGATGTGCGTGACGGCCTGCATGGCCTGGTGATGTGGGCAGCCGGCACGCTGATCAGCGCCGTGTTGACCGTGCTCTCCCTGACCGGCCTCGTCGGCGCCGGTACAGCGGCGGTCTCGGCCGCCGGCTCCGCCGTCGAGAGCGTGGCCGAGGGTGCCGCCGGCAACGAGGCGCTGGTCGACCGGCTGTTCCGCGGCGGCGAAGGCCGGACCACGGTTCCGGGCGGGATTCGCGACGAGGTCGGCCGCATCCTCGACGGCTCCGGCGAAGGGATCGTTGAGGACGACCAGTCCTATCTCGCCGGTCTGATCGCCGAGCGGACAGGGCTGCCGGAGGAGGAGGCCACCGCCCGGATCACCGCCCTCAACGACGAGCTTGCCGCGGCCGCTCAGGCGGCCGAGGAGGCCGCCGACCTGGCGCGCCGGGTGGGGATCATCACCGCCTTCCTGTTCACCGTCGCCCTGGTGGTCGGCGCGGCCGGCGCCTGGTGGGCGGCCGGTGTCGGCGGACGTCATCGCGACGAAGGCACCGACCTCAGCCGCATGCTTTACACCCATCGCGTGCGCTAAGCCCGCAATCTGGAGGATCAGATGCCTTACCTCATCATGTGGCTCCTGGGAGTCCCGCTGTCGGTGATCATCCTGCTGGCCATCATCTTCTAGCCGCCTGCCGGACCGGCGCTCTCGGGCGCCGGTCCGGGCCCTGGCGGCCCTTCCCAGGCCTCGGGCCGCCGCCTATGCTGCCGGTGCATCTCAACGTATCCCGAGGGAAGAGTGCCGACCGACAGCCCAGACCATGCCGCATGGCGCGCGCTCGACGCCGCCCACCACCTCCACCCCTTCACCCATTTCGCCGGCCTGGCCGCCGAAGGCAGCCGCGTCGTCGTCCGCGGCGAGGGCGTCTGGCTGTGGGACGCCGACGGCAAGCGCTATCTCGACGCGATGTCCGGCCTGTGGTGCGTCAACATCGGCTACGGCCGCCGCGAGCTCGCCGATGCCGCCCACCGCCAGATGCTGGAGCTCAGCTACTACAACACCTTCTTCAAGACCACGACCCCCGCGGCGCTGACCCTGGCGCACGAGCTGGCCGCACTCACCCCGCCCGGCCTCGACCATTTCTTCTTCGCCAACTCCGGTTCCGAGGCCAACGACACCATCGTCCGCATGGTCCGCCACTACTGGAACCTGAAGGGGGAGCACAACCGCAAGGCTTTCATCGGCCGCCGCTGGGGCTATCACGGCTCGACCATGGCCAGCGCCAGCCTCGGTGGCATGGAGGCGATGCACGCGGTCGCCGACCTGCCACTGCCCGGCTTCGTCCATATCGACCCGCCGTTCTGGTACGAGCACGGCGGCGCGCTGTCGCCCGACGAATTCGGCCTGGTCGCTGCCGGCTGGCTCGAGCGGAAGATCGAGGAAATCGGGCCGGAGAACGTCGCCGCCTTCATCGCCGAGCCGCTGCAGGGAGCGGGCGGCGTTCTGATTCCGCCCGCCACCTACTGGCCGGAGATCCAGCGCATCTGCCGTCAGCACGATATCCTGCTGATCGCCGACGAGGTGATCTGCGGCTTCGGGCGTACCGGCAACTGGTTCGGCTGCGACACCTTCGGCATCGAGCCGGATCTGATGACGCTCGCCAAGGGCATGTCCTCGGGCTACCTGCCGATCTCGGCGGTGGCGGTGGGCCCGCGGGTCTACGAGGCGCTGTTCGCCGACCCCGACGAGTTCACCCATGGCTTCACCTATTCCGGCCACCCGGTCGCCTGTGCGGTGGCCAGCGCCAACCTGGCGATTCTCCGCGAGGAGCGCCTGGTCGAGCGCGTCCGCGACGATATCGGCCCATATCTCCAGGCCCGGTTGGCCGGGTTCGCCGCCCACCCGCTGGTCGGCGAGGTCAGGACCGTCGGCCTGATCGGTGCTGTCGAACTCGTCGCCGACAAGGCGGCTCGCCGGTTCTTCGAGACGCGAGGGCGGGCGGGGACCATCTGCCGGGACCATTGCGTCCAGTCCGGCCTGATCGTGCGCGCGACCCGCGACTCGATGCTGTTCGCTCCGCCGTTCACCATCTCGCAGCAGGAGGTGGACGAGATGGCGGCGCTGTTCGAAGCGGCGCTGGACCGGACGGCGGCGGAGGTGCTGTAGCGCCGCCATGAGCCTTCCGGCGCACGGCGCTACGGAACATTCTGCCCGCCCAGGCGTTCGCTGCTTCGAAGGAGATTTTCATGCTGAAGCTCGTGGGCGGAGTCGTCGGATTCATCTTCCTGGTCGGGCTGCTTGTTATCATCGGCATCCTGATGCTTATCTTCTAGCCGCGGCTATCGAGCGCGCGGCTGGAGCCTGCACGGCCCGGAGGGCATCGGGGCATGACATCGAGCTCCCGGGAGAACTCGATCCTGAAACCCGGCCGCAACTGCTGGCGGATCGAGCGAGCCGACAGATTTGCGATCATCGTCGATGCAGCGCCGTATTTCGCCGCGGTGAAGGCGGCGATCCTCGAGGCTCGGCATGCCGTCTACCTGATCGGCTGGGACTTCGACACCCGCATCGGCTTCGAGCCGGAAGCGAAGACCCTGGACGGCCCGAACCGGCTCGGCCGCTTCTTGCGCTGGATCGACAGGGAGCGGCCGGAGGTCCAGGTGTTCGTCCTGAAGTGGGACCTCAGCATCCTTCAGGCCCTCGGCCGCGGCACGACTCCACTGGCGATCCTGGACTGGCTGACCAGCCGTCGCATCCACTTCAAGCTCGACGGTGCGCATCCCATCGGCGCGGCGCACCACCAGAAAGTCGTGGTGATCGACGACCGGCTCGCGTTCTGCGGCGGCATCGACATGACGGCCGACCGGTGGGATACACGCGAGCATCGGGATGGCGATCCCCGGCGCAGGCGTCCGAGCGGCAAGCCCTACGGACCTTGGCACGACGCCGCCACAATCGTCGATGGACGGGTGGCCGGGGCGCTCGGCGAGTTGGCGCGCGAGCGCTGGCGCCTTGCCACCGGCACAGCGATCGACCCGCCTCGGCCGCGCCCACCGTTCTGGCCCGCAAGCATCGAGCCCGCGTTGCACGACGTCGATGTCGCGATCGCCCGCACTGCGCCGGAGCATGACGGGCGGGACGCGGTCCACGAGATCGAGGCGCTGTATCTCGATGCCATCGCCGGCGCCCGTCGGGCCATCTACTGCGAGAGCCAGTATTTCGCCAACCGCCGGCTCGCCGAGGCGATGGCTCGCCGTCTGGACGAACCCGACGGGCCGGAGATCGTCATCGTCAACCCGGAGTCGGCGCAGGGGTTCCTGGAATCGGCCGCGATGGATACGGCGCGGGCGCGTCTGCTCGAACTCGTGCGCAAGGCGGACCGTCACGGCCGGTTCCGCATCTACACCCCGGTGACGGCGGAGCGGGCACCGATCTACGTCCACGCGAAGATACTGGTCGTCGACGATCGGCTGCTGCGTGTCGGCTCATCGAACCTCAACAACCGCTCAATGGGGTTCGACACCGAGTGCGATCTGATTGTCGAGGCGGTGGCGGGCAGGGCAGGTGCGCCGCGGCTACGCGAGCGCATCCTTCATGTCCGCAACGACCTTCTCGCCGAACACCTGGCGGTGTCGGTGCCGGCGGTGGAGGCGGCAATCGCAGCGGCCGATGGATCCTTGGTTGCTGCGATCGATGGCTTGCTGGGCAGCGGGCGGTCGCTGGTTCCGTACCAGCCGGACGAACCGCCTGCCTACGAGGAGCTGCTCGCCGAGAACGATCTGCTCGACCCCGAACGCCCGCCCTCGGCCGGCAGCCGCCTGCGCGACCTGCTGTCGTTCCGGAGCGGCCACATGCGGTGAGTTGCTCCCGACAGCGCTCCGGCGGAGGTGTTGGCCGCCCGATTGGCCGTGCTATCGTTTCGAAGCGGCGCCCACGGGCAACGCCGGGGGAGATCGCGAGGGGGCCTGCCGATGCCTGAGCCGGTCATGCTGGAAGCACGCGGCATCACCAAGCGCTACGACGGCAATCCCGCGCTGCTGGATGTCTCGTTCGACGCCTCCGCGGGGCGCGTGCTGGCGCTCTGCGGCGAGAACGGCGCCGGCAAATCGACCCTGATGAAGGTGCTGTCGGGGGCCGTCCGCCCCGACGCCGGCGAGATCCGGCTCGAGGGTCGGCCGGTCCACATCGCCGACCCGCACTACGCCATCCGGCTCGGCATCCATACGGTGCACCAGGAACTGAGCCTGCTGCCGCATCTCAGCGTCGCCGAGAACGTGCTGCTCGGCCGGATGCCGCACAGCCGGCACGCGGCCTGGCTGATCGACTGGCGCCGCGCCAACGCCGTCGCCGCCGCGGCGCTGGCCGACCTGGAACTGGAGGGGATCGACGTCCGCACCCGCGTGTCCGACCTCAGCGTCTCGGTGCAGCAGGTGGTCGAGATCGCCAAGGCGCTGGTGACGCCGCCCAAGGTCCTGATCCTCGACGAGCCGACGGCGGTGCTGTCGGCGCGCGAGACCGAGGTGCTGTTCCGCAAGGTGCGCGCGCTGACCGCGGCCGGCGCAACCGTGATCTACATCTCGCACCGCCTTGAGGAGATCTTCGAGATCGCCGACGACGTGCTGGTGCTGAAGGACGGGGAGCGGGTGCTGCAGGCGCCGACCCGCGACCTCGACCGCGACCGCCTGATCACCGCCATGGTCGGCCGCTCGCTCGCAGCGATCTACCCACAGCGGCAGCAGCCCGCGATCGGCGCACCGGTCGTCGAATGCCGCGGCCTCACCGCGCCCGGCCGTTTCGACGACGTGTCGTTCTCGGTCCGGGCCGGCGAGGTGGTCGGTATGTTCGGCCTGGTCGGCAGCGGGCGCACCGAGGTCGCACGCGCCCTGTTCGGGGCGGCGCCGGCGCGTAGCGGCCAGATCCTGGTCGACGGCAGACCGGCCGCCATCGCCACGCCGGCCGACGCCATCGCCCGCGGGATCGTGCTGGTCACCGAGGACCGCAAGCGCGACGGTCTCGCCCTCGACCTCAGCGTCCTCGACAATGGCGGGCTGGCGACGATGGACCGCGTCTCCCGGCACGGCGTGCTCGACCGTACCGGTCAGGCGGCGCTGGTCGGGGCCAAGCTGGAGGAGCTGGCGGTCCGACCCAGCGGGGTCCGCCGCCCGGTGCGCACCCTGTCCGGCGGCAACCAGCAGAAGGTGGTGCTCGCCAAATGGATGCTGCGCCAGGAGATCCGGCTGTTCATCCTCGACGAGCCGACCCGCGGCGTCGACATCGCCACCAAGGTCGAGATCTACCGCATGATCGCCGGGTTGGCGGCGGCGGGGATGGCGGTGCTGCTGATCTCCTCGGACATGCCCGAAGTGCTGGGCATGAGCGACCGGGTGCTCGCCATGCGCGGCGGGCGGATCGTCGCCGCACTCGACCGTGCGGGCCTCGGCATGGAAGAGCTCTTCGCCTATGCTGCCGGCATCGAAGCCGGCCGGGTCCCGGCCTGAGCGCAATGGTAGCAGTGACGGCAGCGCAGTGACAGTCGCCAACCGCACCCCCCCGCCGGTCCAGGCGCGCGCGCTGCCGCGCATCGATCCGGCCAATCTCGGCTTCGCGCTGGCGATCATGGTGCTGATCCTGGTCGCCAGCGTCGCCAACGACGTGTTCCTCACCGAGCGCAACCTCACCAACATCGCCCGCCAGATCGTCACCAACGGCTTCCTCAGCCTGGGCATGCTGATCGTCATTCTCACCGGGGGGATCGACCTGTCGGTGGGACCGGTTGTCGCTTTCGCCGGTCTGCTCGCCACCGGGCTGCAGAGCGAGATGGCGTGGCCGGCCGCGGTCGGCGTCGCCCTGCTGATGGGGCTCGCCGTCGGCGCGTTCAATGGCTACATGATCGCCCGCTTCAACCTGCAGCCCTTCATCGTCACCCTGGCGACGATGGGCAGCCTGCGCGGGCTGATCTACATGTACTCCGAGACGCCGACCTACAACGAGGCTCCGGCGTTCCGCGACTATCTCGGCGCCGGTTTCGTCGGGCCGTTTCCAGTCACCGCGCTGCTGTTCGTCGCCGCCCTGCCGATCGTCTGGTTCTACCTGAACAAGACCACGTCGGGACGCGCGGTCTATGCGATCGGCGTCAACCAGGAGGCGGTGCGTCTCGCCGGCATCGACGTGCGCCGGCACATCATCGCCGCCTACATGGCCTGCAGCTTCCTCGCCGCCTTCGCCGGGGTGCTGCTCGCCTCCCGGCTGGGGGTCGCCCAGCCCAGCGTCGGCATCGGCTACGAGCTCGACGCCATCGCCGCGGTCGTGATCGGCGGCGGCATCCTGGGCGGCGGCGGCGGCACGGTGCTGGGGGTCGCCGGCGGCGTGCTGGCGCTGGCGGTGGTCGACAACGTGCTCAACCTGTTCAATGTCCAGTCCTATTATCAGCAGTTCCTGAAGGGCCTGATCATCCTGGTCGCCGTGCTGGCCAGGCGGAAGCGGGCCTGAACGAGGGATCGGCCCCGTCCGGCAAGTCGGGCAGGGCCGCACAACGGGAAGGGAGGAAACGAAATGAAGCCGTTCTGCAGGACCGTCATCGCCGCCGGCGCCGCCGCGCTGGCCCTCGCCGCGCCGGCGGCGGCCCAGGAGGACATCCGGATCGGGGTGGTCAACCTGTCGCTGTGCTGCGCCTATTTCATCGGCATGGACCAGGCGATCGAGGACGAGGCGTCGGTCTATCCCAACGTCACCGTGCTCTCGACCGATGCCGAGGGCGACATCGCCCGGCTGACCTCCAACGTCGAGGACCTGCTGGCCCAGCAGGTCGACGGCATCATCATCAGCGGTGCCTGGATCGAGGCGGCGCCGGAAGCGCTCGACGCCATCGCCGCGGCCGGCATCCCCTCGGTGCTGGTCGACCGCATGCTGAAGGGCGGCGAGTTCACCAGCTGGATCGGCCCCGACAACTATGCGATCGGCGTCGGCATCGGCGAGTACATCGTCGAGCGGCTCGGCGGCGAGGGCCTCGTCGTCGTGCTGCGCGGCGGCCCGGCCGACAACTCGATCGGGCTGGCCCGCACCGAAGGCATGATGTCCCAGGTCGAGGCGGCCGGCATCCAGATCGAGATGGCGCCCGATTTCGGCGGCTGGAGCGTCGACGGCGGCTTCACCCTGATGGAGGACATGCTGGCCCAGCACGGGCAGATCGACGCCGTGTTCTGCGAGAACGACTCCATGTGCCTGGGTGCGCAGAACGCCATCGCCGATTCCGGCCGCGCCGGCGAGATGTTCCTCGCCTCGGTCGACGGCGAGAAGGGCACCCTGCTCGAGATCATGCGCGAGGGCACCAACTACGGCGCCACCGGCCAGAACAACTCCGACCAGATCGGCCGGGCCGCCTTCCACCGCATGATGGCGATCCTCGCCGGCGCCGAGGCCCCGAAGGAAACCGTGCTGCCGTCGCCGATCATCACGCTCGACAACGCCGTGCGCTTCTACAACCCCGACAGCGTCTTCTGACACCGCCGCCCCGGCGGGCGCCCCGGCGCCCGCCGGCGTGCGCCACACAGCCACGCCGCGGCGATTGAACCGTTTTGCCCGCTTTCGCGACCTCCAATTGTGGCGACATTGTGTCGTCGCGAGTGGAGGGACCCGATCATGAACGCCACCCTGCGGTTGACTGCGATCACCCTTGCCGCCGCCCTCGCCACCGGTCCGTCCCTGGCCGCGGATCGCACCGGCTCGTCGGCGTCGGCCCCGCGCCCCGCCGTCGGCGCCATCGCCACCCCGCCGATGCCGAGCAATTCCGGCCCGACCGGGCTCGGCATCGACCGCCACCTCCCGCCGCAACTGCCGACCGAACTCGGGGCGTCCGACACGACCGACCTGTGGGCGTCCGACGACGCAGAGGTCGACCAGCTGGTCGGCATCCTGCTCGGCGCCACCCACCTGACCAACGGTCACGGCGCCTGCTACGGCATGATCACCTGCTGCAACACCGCATGGGTCGGCGGCAACGGCTGCCACCCCGGCCATTTCGAGGATGTCTGCACCTTCTACGAAGGCATCGTCGAGGTCCAGACGTTCAGCGACGGCAGCCTGATGTACGAATGCCACTACGCCGACTGACCGGAACCCGGGCGCGCGGCGTCGACACGGGCGCGGTCACCGCGCCTTTGCGTCCTGCCCGGCCACCGTGCCGGACATCTCATGCCGCCCGCGCCGCCCCCCACGAACTCGCCGGGGCACGCCGTCGACGACAGAATTACGCTGGTGCAACCGACCCGGCTCAAGCTTGGCTCGGTGGCGGTGCACTTAATTCACCGATACCGAAGAACTTTGCTGCCGGCCGTGGCCACGCTGAGCGGAAAGCCGGGGAGAACGACGCAGGCGAGGCGGGCTATGGCGGTCTCTGACACGTGGGGCCGCGCCCGTCGATTTTGTGCCGTAGTTCGGGTAGAACGAGGCATGGTGCCTGAGTACAATTGGCGAACTCCTCTGCTCATCCTGACGAGACCAGCCTGCGCGCGAGTACCGGTTCCGTTGCAGACCCCCCTGAATCCGCGTAGAAAGCCCACTGATCACTCTCCTGGCTCGCACCACAAACACTCGGAGACAGTTCGTTGACCGAAGAGTTGACTAAGGGCATTGCCGATCTCCGCGACGAGAACCGGTTGCGATTTAGTGTTAGCCTCGTGAAGCAAGGTAAGCACCAATTTTACACACTAACTATGCCAAGTGACATTTTGGCCGCCACCTGTGTGGTTACCACACGAAAAGAAGATCCAAAACTTGGATTTCAGAGAGAACTCGATGAAAAAAGAGCAATTGAGATTGCAAAATACATCGATGAGGACGTAGGCACAATTCCGAACTCAATAGTTCTGTCTGCACAAGAGAAAGCGGAACTTAAAATTGTCGGTCGGGGAAAGACGCTAGAGTTTTCTAATGTTCCTGGGGCTTTCTTGATTCTGGATGGACAACACCGTGTCTACGGGTTCTCGAAGGCGCAAACCTCGCTCCGAGTTCCAGTTGTCATATACAATGGATTGAGTCGAAAAGAGGAAACTCGATTGTTTATTGATATAAATACGAAGCAAAGACCTGTGCCGCCTCAACTACTTCTAGATATTAAGCAGCTAGCTGAAATAGAAACTGAATCAGAGGAGTTGCTTAGGGATGTATTTGATTACTTTGATCAAGACGCAGACAGCGCCCTGTCCGGTCTAATGTCTCCAGCCGAGGCGGCACGACTGAAAATCACTAGAGTTACATTTAACCAAGCAACCAGGCCGCTCCTAGGCGCATTTGCGGGGCGACATTCCGAAGAGATTTATAGGATTCTGAATGCCTACATTTCTGCCGTCTCAAGCGAGATTGCCAAACGTACAAGTTCTCCTCTCTTGGCTAAACCAGTTGTATTCCGGGCGTTTATGGCAATTTTCAAGTCTGTCGCGCAACGCGTTATTGATAAACATGGAACAGAGTATTCTGTGCATAACTTTCAAGAGATTGTCTCTCCGATGTTCGCGAACATGCCTATGAAGAAGCTTGAGAATACAGGGACTAGTTGGACGTCCTTAAGAGATTATCTCGATAGTCGATTGATGAGCAAGCTAACAATTTGAGTGAGAGTCGTACCGCGTTGGCCACCCTTTCGGTCGCGTTGTATGCTGGGTTTCTTTCTCGCCTGGGCCAGGAACCAGCGAAGGAAGGAGGCTTTCAGAGATGGCTACTCCGTGGAAGCTATCAGCCCATGGAATGTCAGGATCGCCATGCAGTCTTGCTTAGCAGGGCAAAGCTATCGGAGTTTGTTCCCTACGCGTGCTATGATTTTGAGAGGTTTTCGCTTTCAAGCAGGGAAACGTTTGCCGTATTTCGAGATGAATATCTGTCCAAGAGGATATCTAGCTGGCCTTTACTTAAACTATACTATTCGGCGTTTTTCGCTGCTCATGCCCTAATGCGTGGGAGAGGTATGGGAGTGGTCAAACTAGCACGACAGCATACCGGGCACCTGAATGCAGTCGGTAGCACGTTTCTCAAGAATCACGATCCGATGCTACCGGGAATGTTCAAGTATGCTGTGCTGCGATCCAGGGTCTTGGGAGAAATTGAGGTCACGATAGAACCAGCGCCCACTGGGGCCGGCGTCCATGAAAGTTTTTGGACGATGTTTTGTGAGTTCCTCAATGCAGAAGCGGCGCTATCAGTCAAGAATGGGATGGCCGACTCGGCGGAGTTTGTAGTAGGTGCTGCTGAAATCACGCAAGCTATTCGCGCCGGGGGGCACGGCAGTGGCGCTTGGCTCTCTTCGATAAGGAATGAGATAAACTACCAGCATATGCATGAAACGTGGTTTCCACTGAGAAAGGGGTCCGCGGCTATTTCAGCGCTGGACCGGTCTCCTCCAACGGAATCCAGCCTAGTTCGGTTAGATCACTCTAAGACAAGGGACACCATAAAAATGTTCATGAATGTATCATATTTTCTAGCTTTGCTAAATGTAGAGGTTGGAGACCTTGTGGCTGGTCGGTCAACGCGGGGGCAGGCATTTGGACAGAAATGGCGTAAACTAGGTAATCTGATGGTACAGGGAGTGTAATCATCACCTGAGGTTGCCGCTTCGGTAGGAGTTCAGGCGACTTTGGCAGGTTTCTCGGTGGGCGCCTCCCGCTGACGGTGGGAGGGGCTTGGGAAGGACCTGGAGGAAAAAATGACGGCGATGGTGCGGACGGCCCCGGTACGGCATCGCTGTGGCAGGATGAGGTCGTTGGAGACTTCATCTGAAGGAACCGTCCATGGGCTGTTCCAGCATGGGTCACACGCGATCCAGGAACGCAAGCACGCCTTCGGTGAGGAGCGCGGTCGCATCCGCGTCGTAGGACGGGAGCGAGTTGTCGGCGAAGTTGTGCTGGTCGCCAGGGTACAGGAACAGCGCCGCGTCCTCGATCCTCGCCACGATCTCGCGG
>JBHJOG010000316.1:0-19452 GCA_050329975.1 Alphaproteobacteria bacterium
CTGATCCTCCCCTGCACGAGCCCTGGTCATTCGCGGCGCCTGGCCAACTCGTAGAGGCAGATCGCAGCGGCGTTGGATACGTTGAGGTCGGCCAGCCGTTTGCCGGTCGGCAGCCGGACCAGCAGGTCGCAGCGTTCCTGGGTCAGCCTGCGCATGCCTTTGCCCTCGGAGCCGAGCACCAGCGCGACAGGGCCGGAGAGATCTGCCTGGTCAAGCCGGGTCTCTGCGGTGCTGTCCAGTCCGAAGACGCGGTACCCTGCGTCCGCGAGCTGTGCGAGGGCGCGCGCGAGATTGGTGACCGCGACGAGCGGAAGCAACTCCAGCGCCCCGCTCGCCGATTTGGCGAGGGCGCCATGGGCAGGCGGGGCATGACGCGACTGAACGATGATCGCGGCGGCGCCGAAGGCGGCGGCCGACCGCAAGATGGCGCCGACATTGTGCGGGTCGGTGACCTGGTCGAGGACAACGACGACCGAATCCGCGGCCGGCGACTCGCACAGCGGCTCGATGTCGGCCGGCGGGAGCGGGTCGACCAGCAGCGCGATGCCCTGGTGGACGGCTGCCGGGGGCAGCATGGATTCCAGCGTCAGGCGGTCGACCGTCTCCGGCACCACCTGGCGGCGCTTGGCCAGCGCGGCGACGCCGTCGTCCAGCGGCGGGCGGACGATCAGGCGGCGGATGCGCCGCACTTCGTTGGCCAGGGCTGCGCGTACCGGATGCAGGCCGTACAGCCAGATCGCATCGTCGCTGGTGAACGGCTCGCCGCGGATCGGCAGCGGCGCGATCGTCTGCTTCGGCACCGCGCGCTCCCGCCGGATCTTGATCGTCCCGGTGGTGCGCCCTTTGCCGGACCTGGGTGCAGATGGATCCTTGCGTCGCGCCATGGGGGATGCATATATCAGGACGGAGCGGGCAAACAATCGCTGATCGTCGCCGCGCATTCCGCTGGCGGAGATCGGATGTTTGTGGTTGACTTGCCGGGTCATTTGCAAATAAATCGCGGGTTCGGCGGCGAGGGCACTCGGGCGCCGGATGTCGCGTGTTTGCGGGCGCGGTCAGCAGCGATGGATGCCGGAGGGATGCCCGAGTGGCTAAAGGGGACGGGCTGTAAACCCGTTGGCTATGCCTACGTTGGTTCGAATCCAACTCCCTCCACCATCGTGGCCGCGGTTGCGCTCTCGAGGCCACGCGCCCGGGTGGTGTCGCGGCGGTTTTGCTGAGCCGATCGTGGGCGCGGGATTGACGAGTTGTTTCGCCACACGGTGCAACGCCGGGGGTGGTGGGAATTGCGGGTGTAGCTCAATGGTAGAGCTCCAGCCTTCCAAGCTGGCGGTGTGGGTTCGATCCCCATCACCCGCTCCAGAACAGGTCGGCTCCAGGGAAGCCTGAGCCGGATATCGGGGACGAACACGAACGATGGCGAAAGCGAAGTTTCAACGCACGAAGCCGCACTGCAACATCGGTACGGTTGGTCATGTTGATCATGGGAAGACGACGCTGACTGCGGCGATCACGAAGGTTTTGGCAGAGACGGGTGGCGCGACGTTCACGGCGTACGACATGATCGACAAGGCGCCTGAGGAGAAGGCGCGAGGGATCACGATCAACACGGCGCATGTTGAGTACGAGACGGCGAACCGTCACTATGCGCATGTGGATTGCCCTGGTCACGCGGACTACGTGAAGAACATGATCACGGGTGCTGCGCAGATGGACGGGGCGATCCTGGTTGTGAGCGCGGCGGACGGTCCGATGCCGCAGACGCGCGAGCACATACTTCTGGCGCGCCAGGTTGGTGTTCCGTCGCTGGTGGTGTTCCTGAACAAGGTTGACCAGGTTGACGACCCTGAGCTTCTGGAGCTTGTTGAGCTTGAGGTTCGGGAGTTGCTGTCGTCGTACAACTTCCCTGGGGACGACATTCCGGTGATCTCGGGCTCAGCGCTTGCGGCGCTTGAGGGTCGGGAGGATGGGATCGGGCGGGAGAAGATCCTCGAGCTGATGAAGGCGGTTGACGACTACATCCCGCAGCCGGAGCGTCCGAAGGACCGTCCGTTCCTGATGCCGATCGAGGACGTGTTCACGATCTCGGGGCGTGGCACGGTTGTGACGGGGCGTGTCGAGACCGGGATCGTGAAGGTTGGCGACGAGCTCGAGATCGTGGGGATCAAGACGACGGCGAAGACGATCTGCACCGGTGTCGAGATGTTCCGCAAGCTGCTTGACCAGGGCGAGGCCGGGGACAATATCGGCGTGCTGTTGCGCGGGACCAAGCGCGAGGAGGTCGAGCGCGGCCAGGTTCTGGCCAAGCCCGGGTCGATCACGCCGCACACCAACTTCACCTGCGAGTGCTACATCCTGACCAAGGAGGAGGGCGGCCGTCACACGCCGTTCTTCTCGAACTACCGGCCGCAGTTCTACTTCCGGACGACGGACGTGACCGGGTCGATCCAGCTGCCGGAAGGCACCGAGATGGTGATGCCCGGCGACAACATCACGATGCAGGTCGAGCTGATCGCGCCGATCGCGATGGACGAAGGCCTGCGCTTCGCCATCCGCGAGGGCGGACGAACCGTCGGCGCCGGCGTCGTCGCCAGCATCAGCAAGTAGCGGCGAGACCGGGGAGCCGATGGGTCGTGAAGGAGTGTAGCTCAATTGGTAGAGCACCGGTCTCCAAAACCGGGGGCTGGGGGTTCGAGCCCCTCCACTCCTGCCACATCTGCACCTGACGGCCCGTCGAACGCTTGGACGTGCCGTGGAATGGGGCCAGGCCGGCAACGGCCGGAGGACGTATAGAGATCATGGCGAAGACCAATCCTGCGAAGTTCATGCGCGAGGTGCGCCAGGAGGCCTCCAAGGTGACCTGGCCGACGCGGAAGGAGACGACCGTGTCGACGATCATGGTCATCATCATGGTCATCCTTGCGGCGATCTTCTTCTTCCTGGTCGACCAGCTGCTCGGTTTCGGCGTCAGCCGGATCCTGTCGCTGGGGAGCTGAGGCATGGCCCTGAACTGGTACGTGCTTCACGTCTACTCCGGCTTTGAGCAGAAGGTAGCCCAGTCGATTCGCGAGCAAGCCCAGCAGAAGGGTCTGGAGGAGGACATCGTCGAGATTTCGGTGCCGACCGAGGAAGTGGTGGAGATGCGCCGCGGGCGCAAGATCAACGCCGAACGCAAGTTCTTTCCCGGCTATGTGCTGATAAAGATGCAGCTCTCCGACGAAGCCTGGCATCTGGTCAAGAATACGCCGAAGGTGACCGGCTTTCTGGGCGCGGGCAATCGGCCGGTGCCGATTTCCGAGGGAGAGGCCGCGCGGATCCTGCGCCAGGTGCAGGAAGGCGTCGAGCGGCCCAAGCCGTCGATCACGTTCGAGGTCGGCGAGCAGGTGCGAGTCAGCGACGGTCCGTTCACCTCGTTCAACGGCATGGTCGAGGAAGTGGACGAGGAACGCACCCGGGTGAAGGTCGCGGTATCGATTTTCGGCCGGTCGACGCCGGTCGAACTGGAATTTTCGCAGGTCGAGAAGCTCTGACGCTCGGCCGGCGGAACTGGTTGTGAGGTGACTGAGCGAGCGGATCGCCATCCGTTCGGGTCGCACCACGAGGCGGGAGGTGGCGCCGAAGGCCCGGCGTTGCCGCACCGCCGCCCTCAAGCGGTCCGGAATGGGTCCGGCCGCACATTGGAGGACAATGGGCATGGCGAAGAAAATTGTCGGATACGTCAAGCTGACGATCCCGGCGGGGCAGGCCAATCCCTCGCCGCCGGTCGGTCCTGCGCTGGGTCAGCGCGGGCTCAACATCATGGAGTTCTGCAAGGCGTTCAACGCTCAGACGCAGAAGCTTGAACCGGGCATGCCGATTCCGGTGGTGATCACCGCCTTCGGCGACCGCAGCTTCTCGTTCATCACCAAGACGCCTCCGGCGAGCCACTTCCTCAAGAAGGCGGCGGGTATCGCCAAGGGCGGCCAGACGCCCGGCCGTGGCGGCGCCGCCGGCCAGGTGACGATGGCGCAGGTGCGCGAGATCGCGGAGACCAAGATGGTCGACCTGAACGCCAACGACATCGATGCGGCGACGCAGATCATTCTCGGCTCGGCCCGTTCCATGGGCCTCGCGGTTGTGGAGGGCTGAGGGCATGGCAAAGCGTGGCAAGCGGCTGGTGCAGGCCCGTGATGGTCTCGACCGGATGAAGCTCTATCCCCTCGGCGAGGGGATCGAAGAGATCAAGGCGCGGGCGAAGGCCAAATTCGACGAGACCGTCGAGATCTCGATGAACCTGGGCGTCGACACCCGGCACGCCGACCAGACTGTGCGCGGCGCCGTGCTGCTGCCGAACGGCACCGGCAAGTCGCTGAAGGTGGCGGTCTTCGCGCGCGGGGCCAAGGCCGAAGAGGCGCTGGCCGCCGGCGCCGATGTGGTCGGTGCCGAGGATCTGGCCGAGAAGGTCCAGGCGGGCGAGATGGATTTCGAGCGGGTGATCGCGACGCCCGACATGATGCCGGTGGTCGGCCGCCTGGGCAAGATCCTGGGCCCGCGCGGACTGATGCCCAACCCGAAGCTCGGCACCGTCACTGCGGATGTGACCGAGGCGGTCAAGGCGGCGAAGGGTGGCCAGGTGCAGTTCCGAGCCGAAAAGGCGGGGATCGTCCATGCCGGCATCGGCAAGGCCAGCTTCTCGTCGGCACAACTGGTCGAGAACACGCGGGCCTTCGTCTCCGCGATCAACCGGGCGAAGCCGTCGGGCGCGAAGGGCACCTACATCAAGGGTGTCTCGCTCAGCTCGACGATGGGACCGAGCGTCCGGCTCGACCTGTCGACCCTGGCCGGCGAAGCGGCCGAATGAACATTGGCCGGGCGCTGCGGGCGCCCCGCCTTCCGAACCCCGGCCGGTCCGCCGGCCGGGGCAGGGTCGGACCGGTTGGTCCGTCCCGACCTGTCCGAGAGTGCGGGTGCCCATCACGGTCTTCGGATCGGGGCTTAATCAGACCTGCATGAGACAGAGCCCGACCCGAACTTGCACGGCGCGTGGCGCCGGACAGAGCCGGGATCGTTGTTCTGGGACAGGGCGAACCGGGCCGGGCTTGCGCTCGTGCCCAAGTGCAACGGATCGGACCGCCAGACGAACGGTGGGCCGGTCGAACGCGGAGACGGACCTTGGACCGTGGACGTAAACAAGCGCAGGTGGACGAGCTTCGCGGCACGTTCGCCAACTCCGGCGCAGTGATCGTCGCCCATTATTCCGGCCTTTCGGTCGCGGATATGGGCGCGCTGCGCAAGGAGATGCGTGGCGTCGGGGCCAGCTTCAAGGTGACGAAGAACAGTCTCGCACGCATCGCCCTGGACGGAACGCCCTACGCCACCCTCCACAACCTGTTCACCGGGCCGACGGGCATTGCCTTCGCCGCAGACCCGGTGGCGGCGGCAAAGGCCGTGGTCGCTTACGCCAATCGGAACGACAAGTTCAAGATTGTCGGCGGCGGCCTCGGCGCGATGGCGATGGATGTGGATGGCGTCAGGGCGTTGGCGAAGATGCCGCCCATCGAGGAACTGCGTGGAAGACTGCTCGGGGTCATCGTGGCGCCGGCTACGCAACTGGTCCGCATTCTGCCGGCTCCGGCGACAAGCGTCGTCGGCGTCCTGAATGCGGGTGCTGCCAAGCTGGTCCGCGTCCTGCACGCTTATGCGGCGCAGGCGTGAGGCGATTGGACAACCCTGGAGAAGAGCCGCTGGGCTCGATGAAACCCTGCCGGCGCGATGAAGACCGCCGGACCCAAACTGGAGAACGATACCATGGCTAATCTGGAACAACTGGCGACCGACCTCTCGGCGCTCACCGTGCTGGAAGCATCCGAGCTGGCGAAGATGCTCGAGGAGAAGTGGGGCGTCAGCGCCGCCGCTCCGATGGCGATGGCCATGCCGGTCGCGGCCGCCGCCGAGGCCGCTGCGCCGGCCGAGGAGAAGACCGAGTTCGACGTGATCCTCGTCAGCTTCGGCGAGAAGAAGATCGACGTGATCAAGGAGGTCCGCCAGATCACCAGCCTCGGCCTGAAGGAGGCCAAGGACCTGGTCGAGGGCGCACCCAAGCCGGTCAAGGAAGGCGCCAGCAAGGACGAGGCTGCGCAGATCAAGGCGAAGCTCGAGGCTGCAGGCGCGACCGTCGAGGTGAAGTGAGTTTGCGCCTGGCGCAGACACGCAGGTGCAGCGGGGGCGGCGCGGTCTTTCGGCCGCGTCGCCCGGCTGCATTCGAGGGCCGTCGCATGTGACCGGCCAACCCCATCGCACGGCCGCGGCAAGCGGGCCGGTGCGCTGGGGTTGGCCGATGACGTGCGGCAGGCACGAGGTGGATTGCAGAGACGCGGGATCAGCGCCTGGGCGGGCGCTGGAACGCGAAAAGGAGTGATGGTGGCATGGGCGTAAACGCTGCGAAATCGTTCACGGGACGCAAGCGGATCCGTCGGATGTTCGGCCAGATCGCGGAAGTGGCCGAACTGCCGAACCTGATCGAGGTGCAGAGGACCTCCTATGACGGCTTCCTGCGGTCGGGCGAGGGCGCCGGATCGCGCAGCTCGGAAGGGCTGCAGGAAGTCTTCAAGTCGGTCTTCCCGATCAACGACTTCTCCGGCCGCGCACAGCTCGAGTTCGTGCGCTACGAACTGGAGGCGCCGAAATATGACGTCGAGGAGTGCCAGCAGCGCGGCATGACCTTTGCCGCGCCGCTGCGCGTGACCCTGCGCCTGGTGGTCTGGGACGTCGACGAGGACACCGGTGCGCGGTCGATCCGCGACATCAAGGAGCAGGACGTCTACATGGGCGACATGCCGCTCATGACCCAGAACGGGACCTTCATCGTCAACGGCACCGAGCGCGTGATCGTCAGCCAGATGCATCGCTCGCCGGGCGTGTTCTTCGACCACGACCGCGGCAAGACCCATTCCTCCGGCAAATACCTGTTCGCGGCCCGGGTCATCCCGTACCGCGGCTCCTGGCTCGACTTCGAGTTCGACGCCAAGGACCTGGTCTATGTCCGCATCGACCGGAAGCGGAAGATCCTGGTGTCGACGCTGCTGATGGCGCTGGACGACGATCCGACCGCCGAGAAGCGTGCCGCCGCTCGGGCGGAGAACCGGTCGATGGATGCGGCCGAGGTCAGCGGGCTGACCAAGGAGGACATCCTGGCCCGCTTCTACGGCCGGGTGTCCTACAACCGCTCCGGCAAGGGCTGGACAACGCCGTTCGACCTCGAGCGGATGAAGGGCGTCAAGCTGACCGCCGACCTGGTCGACGCCAATTCCGGCGAAGTCGTCGCCGCCGCCGGCCAGAAGATGACTCCGCGGCTGGCGCGCAAGCTGCACGACGGTGGGCTGGAAGCGATGTTCGTGCCCCGCGAGCAGTTGCTCGGCCGCTACATCGCCGAGGACGTCATCAACGTCGAGACGGGCGAGGTCTATCTGGATGCAGGCGACGAGCTCGACGAGGCCAGCCTCGACTTGCTCGAGGAGAAGGGCTTCGACACGATCAGCACGTTGGCGATCGACTATTTCAACGTCGGCCCGTATCTGCGCAATACACTGGCAGCCGACCGAAACTTCAATCGCGACGACGCCCTGATCGAAATCTACCGGGTGATGCGCCCGGGCGAGCCGCCGACGCTCGAGACCGCCGAAACCCTGTTCCAGTCGCTGTTCTTCGACCCGGAGCGCTACGACCTCTCGGCCGTCGGGCGGGTGAAGATGAACGCTCGGCTCGGCCTGGACGCGCCGGATACCATGCGGGTGCTGCGCCGCGAGGACATTCTCGCGATCGTGCGCACGCTGCTGGAACTGAAGGACGGCAAGGGCGAGATCGATGACATCGATCACCTCGGCAACCGGCGCGTGCGCTCGGTCGGCGAGTTGATGGAGAACCAGTACCGGGTCGGCCTGCTCCGCATGGAGCGCGCGATCCGCGAACGGATGAGCACGGTGGAGATCGACACCGTGATGCCGCACGACCTCATCAACGCCAAGCCTGCAGCGGCTGCGGTGCGCGAGTTCTTCGGCTCGTCACAGCTCAGCCAGTTCATGGACCAGACTAACCCGCTGTCGGAGATCACCCACAAGCGGCGCCTGTCGGCCCTTGGACCGGGCGGCTTGACCCGCGAGCGGGCAGGATTCGAGGTGCGCGACGTGCATCCGACCCATTATGGCCGGATCTGCCCGATCGAAACGCCGGAGGGCCCCAACATCGGCCTGATCAACAGCCTGGCGACCTATGCCCGGGTGAATCCCTACGGCTTCATCGAGACGCCCTATCGCAAGGTCAACGACTGCCAGGTCACCGACGAGGTGGTCTACCTGTCGGCGATGGAGGAGGGGCGCTACAAGATCGCGCAGGCCAACGCCAACCTGGACGATGGCGGGCGGCTGTCGGACGACCTGGTCAATACCCGTTGGCGGGGCGACGTCACCCTGATGCGGCGGGAGGAGATCGACTACATCGACGTGTCGCCCAAGCAGCTGGTGTCCGTGGCGGCGGCGCTGATCCCGTTCCTGGAGAACGACGACGCCAACCGGGCGCTGATGGGCTCGAACATGCAGCGCCAGGCTGTGCCGCTGATCCAGGCGGATGCACCGCTGGTCGGCACCGGGATGGAGGCGACTGTCGCCCGCGACAGCGGGGTTGCGATCATCGCCCGGCGTGCGGGCGTGGTGCAGCAGGTCGACGCCACGCGGATCGTGGTGCGGGCGACCGAGACATCGGAGGATTCGACCGGCGTCGACATCTACAACATGCTGAAGTTCCAGCGCTCCAACCAGAACACCTGCATCAATCAGCGTCCGATCGTGAAGGTCGGCGACTTGGTCAGTGCCGGTGACATCATTGCCGACGGCCCGTCGACCCAGCTGGGCGAGCTCGCGCTCGGCCGCAATGTGCTCTGCGCGTTCATGCCTTGGAACGGCTACAACTTCGAAGACTCGATCCTGATCTCCGAGCGGATCGTGAAGGACGACGTCTTCACCTCGATCCACATCGAGGAATTCGAGGTGATGGCCCGCGACACCAAGCTGGGCCAGGAGGAGATCACCCGCGACATTCCCAACGTGGGCGAGGAGGCGCTGAAGAACCTGGACGAGGCGGGCATCGTCTATGTTGGGGCGGAGGTGAAGGCCGGCGACATCCTGGTCGGCAAGGTCACGCCGAAGGGCGAGTCGCCGATGACTCCGGAGGAGAAACTGCTGCGCGCCATCTTCGGCGAGAAGGCGTCGGACGTCCGCGACACGTCCCTGCGGGTGCCGCCCGGCCAGAGCGGCACGGTGGTCGAGGTCCGTGTGTTTTCGCGCCGCGGCGTCGACAAGGACGAGCGTGCGCTCGCGATCGAGCGCGCCGAGATCGAGCGGCTGGCCAAGGACCGCGACGATGAGCGCGCGATCCTGGAGCGCAGCCTGGCGCAGCAGCTGAAAAGCGTGCTGCTCGGCCAGGAGGCTGTCAGCGGCCCGCGCGACCTCAAGGCCAAGACCCTGATCACCGAGGAGGTGCTGGAGCAGTTCGCCCCCAACCAATGGCGGCACATAAGCGTCTCCGACGACGGGGTGATGGCCGAGATCGAGAAGCTGCGCAAGCGGTTCGACCACAGCATCGACGCGCTGCAGGCGCGATTCGACGACAAGGTCGACAAGCTGCAGCGGGGCGACGAGCTGCCGCCGGGCGTGATGAAGATGGTCAAGGTGTTCGTCGCGGTGAAGCGCAAGCTGCAGCCGGGCGACAAGATGGCCGGCCGCCATGGGAACAAGGGCGTCATCTCGCGCATTGTCCCGATCGAGGACATGCCCTATCTGGAGGATGGGACGCAGGTCGACATCGTGCTCAATCCATTGGGCGTGCCGTCGCGGATGAATGTCGGGCAGATCCTGGAAACCCACCTGGGTTGGGCGGCCGCCGGCATCGGTCGCCAGATCGGCGATATGCTCGACGCATATCAGAGCGGAACGGCGAATTTCGCCGCGCTGCGGGAGAAGCTGGCCGATTCCTACGAGTCCGACACCCACAAGGGCGAGCTGGCCGAGATGAGCGACGACGAAATCGTCGAGCTTGCCGGCAATCTGCGTGGTGGGCTGCCGATGGCCACCCCGGTGTTCGACGGCGCACGCGAAGCCGACATCGTGCGGATGCTGGAGAAGGCAGGCCTCAACAGCTCCGGCCAGGTGGTGCTCCACGACGGGCGGACCGGCGAGCGGTTCGACCGCGAGGTCACCGTCGGCTATATCTACATGCTGAAGTTGCATCACCTGGTGGACGACAAGATCCACGCCCGTTCGATCGGGCCGTACAGCCTGGTGACCCAGCAGCCCCTGGGCGGCAAGGCCCAGTTCGGCGGCCAGCGCTTCGGCGAGATGGAGGTATGGGCGCTGGAGGCCTATGGCGCTGCCTACACGCTGCAGGAGATCCTTACCGTGAAATCCGACGACGTTTCGGGCCGCACCAAGGTCTACGAGGCCATCGTGCGCGGCGAGGACAACTTCGAGGCCGGCATTCCGGAATCGTTCAACGTGCTGGTGAAGGAGCTGCGGTCGCTGGGGCTGAATGTAGAGCTAGAGGAATCCGCCGACTGATGACTGGTGGGGTCCGGCGGCGCCTGCTGAAGCGCCGCCCGGGCTTGGCGGGCTCGCCGAGCCCGCCGATCGATAGACGATGGACCGATGGGTCCGCTGATCGATTGTCGCCGCGGCCGGGGCCCTGGCTGCGGCGCGACCGACCGCATATGGGAGTGGTCTTATGAATGAGCTGATGAGCGTCTTCGGCCAGGTGGCCGGTCCGCAGAGCTTCGACGAAATCCGGATCTCGATCGCTGCCCCGGACCGCATCCGTTCCTGGTCGTTCGGCGAGATCAAGAAGCCGGAGACCATCAACTACCGGACGTTCAAGCCGGAGCGGGACGGCCTGTTCTGCGCCCGCATCTTCGGTCCGATCAAGGACTACGAGTGCCTGTGCGGCAAGTACAAGCGCATGAAGTATCGCGGGATCATCTGCGAGAAGTGCGGGGTCGAAGTCACCCTGTCGAAGGTCCGGCGCGAGCGCATGGGCCACATCGAGCTCGCCTCGCCGGTGGCGCACATCTGGTTCCTGAAGTCGCTGCCGAGCCGGATCGGTCTCCTGGTCGACATGACGCTGCGCGACCTGGAGCGCGTGCTCTATTTCGAGAACTACGTTGTGATCGAGCCGGGGCTGACGCCGCTGAAGCAGTTCCAGTTGCTGAGCGAGGAGCAGTACCTGCAGGCGGTCGACGAGTTCGGCGAAGAGTCGTTCGAGGCCGGCATCGGCGCCGAGGCCCTGAAAAAGATCCTGCAGGCAATCAACCTGGAGCAGGAGCAGGAGACGCTGCGCAGCGAGTTGCGCGACACCAATTCAGAGGCCAAACGCAAGAAGCTGGTCAAGCGGCTGAAGCTGATCGAGGCGTTCCATGAGTCCGGCACCCGTCCGGAATGGATGATCATGGATGTGATCCCGGTGATCCCGCCCGAGCTGCGCCCGCTGGTGCCGCTGGACGGCGGCCGGTTCGCTACCTCGGACCTGAACGACCTCTATCGTCGTGTCATCAACCGAAACAACCGGCTGAAGCGGCTGATCGAGCTGCGCGCGCCCGACATCATCGTGCGCAACGAGAAGCGCATGCTGCAGGAATCGGTGGACGCGCTGTTCGACAACGGACGGCGTGGCCGGGTCATCACCGGCGCCAACAAGCGCCCGCTGAAGTCGCTCAGCGACATGCTGAAGGGCAAGCAGGGCCGGTTCCGGCAGAACCTGCTCGGCAAGCGCGTCGACTATTCCGGTCGTTCGGTCATCGTCGTCGGCCCCGAACTGAAGCTGCACCAGTGCGGCCTGCCGAAGAAGATGGCGCTCGAGCTGTTCAAGCCGTTCATCTACTCGAAGCTCGAGCTCTACGGCATGGCGACCACGATCAAGGCCGCCAAGAAGATGGTGGAGAAGGAGCGGCCGGAGGTCTGGGACATCCTGGAGGAGGTGATCCGCGAGCATCCGGTGCTGCTGAACCGCGCGCCGACGCTGCACCGCCTCGGCATCCAGGCGTTCGAGCCGGTGCTGATCGAGGGCAAGGCGATCCAGCTGCATCCGCTGGTCTGCACGGCCTTCAACGCCGATTTCGACGGCGACCAGATGGCTGTGCACGTGCCGCTGTCCCTGGAGGCCCAGCTTGAGGCCCGGGTGCTGATGATGTCGACGAACAACATCCTGTCGCCGGCGAACGGCAAGCCGATCATCGTGCCCAGCCAGGATATCGTGCTCGGCCTCTACTACATGACCATGGAGTCGCCCTTTGCGGCCGGTCCGGTGGTCAGCGTGGATTCCGCAGATGCGCTGGCGGCAGCGCTCGAGGGCGGCCACGTGCAGCTGCGCGGGGCCGGCGATGCCGCGGCCGACGTCGACTACAAGGATGCGGCCGACGCCTTCGCCAAGATGCAGAAGGGCAAGATCGCGGCCCACCGCGTGCCCTCCTTCTCGTCCATGGGCGAGATCGAGCATGCGATCGAGACCGGCTCGCTCAGCCTCCACTCGGCCATTCGCGCCCGGTTGGCGACGGTGGACGCCACCGGCAAGCCGGTGGTGCTCACCGTCGACAGCACGCCGGGCCGGATGATCCTGGCCCAGGTGTTGCCGAAGCACCCCAACGTGCCGTTCAGCCTGGTCAACCGGCTGCTGACCAAGAAGGAGGTCAGCCAGGTCATCGACGTGGTCTACCGGCACTGCGGCCAGAAGGAGACGGTGATCTTCTGCGACCGGATGATGAACACCGGCTTCACCCGCGCCTGCCGGGCCGGGATTTCCTTCGGCAAGGACGACCTGATTATTCCGGAGACCAAGGCCGTGCGGGTCGAGGAGACGCGCGCCCTGATCAAGGAGTTCGAGACCCAGTACCAGGAAGGACTGATCACCCAGGGCGAAAAATACAACAAGGTCGTCGACGCCTGGTCGCGCTGCACCGACCTGATCGCCGAGGAGATGATGGCCGAGATGAAGCGCCCCACCGACAAGCGGGGCATCAACTCGGTCTACATGATGGCGCACTCCGGCGCGCGTGGCTCGGCGGCCCAGATCAAGCAGTTGGCCGGCATGCGCGGGCTGATGGCGAAGCCCTCGGGCGAGATCATCGAGACGCCGATCATCTCGAACTTCAAGGAAGGCCTCACCGTGCTGGAGTACTTCAACTCCACCCACGGGGCCCGCAAGGGGCTGGCCGATACCGCCCTGAAGACCGCGAACTCCGGCTACCTGACCCGACGGCTGGTCGACGTGGCGCAGGATTGCATCATCACCGAGCATGACTGCGGCACCGAGAAGGGCCTCACCATGACCGCCATCATCGAGGGCGGCAACGTGGTCGAGACCCTTGCGGAGCGGATCCTCGGCCGGACCGTGATGCACGACATCGAACATCCGGAGACCGGCGAGAAGCTGGCGGATGCCGGCCAGATCCTCCAGGAGGAGGATGTGGAACGGATCGAGCAGGCCGGCGTCGAATCGATCCAGATCCGCTCGCCGCTGGTCTGCGAGGCGCAGCTTGGCGTGTGCGGCCAGTGCTACGGGCGCGACCTTGCCCGTGGCACCTCGGTCAATATCGGCGAGGCGGTCGGCGTGATAGCGGCGCAGTCGATCGGCGAACCCGGCACCCAGCTGACGATGCGGACGTTCCACATCGGCGGCGCGGCGCAGAAGGGCGCGGTCAAGAGCCACATCGAGGCCAACTACGACGGCAAGGTCGAGATCAAGAACCGCAACGTCGTCGCCGATTCCGAGGGCCGGCTGATCGTCATGGGCCGCAATTGCGAGCTGCGGCTGCTCGACGACAACGGGCGCGAGCGGGCCAAGCACCGGATTCCCTACGGTGCGAAGCTGCTGGTCGAAGATGGCGCCTCGGTGGTCCGTGGTGCGCGGCTGGCCGAATGGGATCCGTTCAACATCCCGGTGATCGTCGATCAGCGCGGAATCGTCCGCTACAAGGACCTGGTGGAGAACGCCACCTTCAGCGAGATGGTGGACGAAGCCACGGGCATCGCCAACAAGGTGGTGATGGAATCGCCGCGCAGTTCCTCGCTGCAGCCGGCGATCAGCGTGGTCGACGAGGCCGGTGAGATCAAGGTCTCGGAGGCCGGTCAGCAGGCGACCTACAAGCTGTCGGTGAATGCGATTCTCAGTGTCGAGGACGGCGCCGAGGTGTCGCCCGGCGACGTGATCGCACGTGTGCCGCAGGAATCGTCGAAGACCCGCGACATCACCGGCGGCCTGCCGCGCGTGGCCGAGCTGTTCGAGGCTCGCAAGCCGAAGGACCACGCGGTCATAGCCGAGATCGATGGCCGCATCGAGTTCGGCAAGGACTACAAGGCAAAGCAGCGGGTGATTATCCGCCCGGACGACGAGGAGGCCGAGCCGTTCGAGTATCTGCTGCCCAAGGGCCGCAACGTGCTGGTGCGCGAAGGCGACTACGTCCAGCGCGGCGATCTGCTGGTCGACGGCAACCCGGTGCCGCACGACATCCTGCGCGTGCTGGGTATCGAAGAACTCGCCCGCTATCTGGTCAACGAGATCCAGGACGTCTACCGGCTGCAGGGCGTGAAGATCAACGACAAGCACATCGAGGTCATCGTCCGCCAGATGCTGCAGAAGGTCGAGATCGTCGAGCCCGGGGACACCACCTATCTGGTCGGCGAACTGCCGGACCGGGCGGAGTTCCAGGCGGTCAACGAAGCGATGGTCGAGGAAGGCCTGCGCACTGCGGTGGCCCTGCCGGTGCTGCAGGGCATCACCAAGGCGAGCCTGCAGACTCGCTCCTTCATCTCGGCGGCCTCGTTCCAGGAGACGACGCGCGTGCTCACGGACGCAGCCGTCAACGGCAAGATCGACGAGTTGAGCGGGCTGAAGGAGAACGTGATCGTCGGTCGGTTGATTCCCGCGGGTACCGGCAACGTAATGACCAAGTTCCGGCGGATCGCCTCCGACCACGACCGCGACATGGCGGCGCTCGCCAGTCAGCAGTCGCAGCTCGCGGCGGCCGGTGCGGAGGAGCCTGGCGAAGGCGGCCAGGCGGTGGACGCGGCCGAATAGCCACTTTCCCCGACGCTTACGGACAGGGGGCCGCCCCGGCGAGGGGCGGCCCCTTTTCCTTGCGCGGTTGCATACCGGCACGAACAAGCGCTGAGGGCTCGGCTGTTCGTTGCCTGCCATCACTGTGCCCCATTGCCGTTTTCTGGTATGGTTCTGAACCATTCGGTGCGTGCGGCAATGTCCGCGCCGGGCACTGGTACCGGGAGCTGGCGATATGAGTGACGACGTGGCCAAGCCGGGTCGAGGCTGGTGGGCGCTGCCGGGCGCTGCCGCACTTGCGGCGGCGCTGGGTGTGATTGCAGGAGCCGCTTCCGCCCAGCAGAACCCGTCGACCGCCGACGATTTCCAGGGCGGCTCGGGTCACATCGAGTCTCCGACCGGGGAGGCATCGGCCCAGGGCGGCGCAGCCGTGCCCGCGATCACCTACTACGAATCGCCTCGGACCATGTTCGCCACCACGTCGTCGCGTGTCCGCTCCGGCCCCGGGACGGGCCATGAGCCGGTGGGTACCATCCCTTACGGAGCGGAGGTTGCGGTGCTGGGCGAGGCGCCGGACGGCAACTGGGTCTACCTCGAGATGGGCGACGGCGTCCGTGGCTTTACCGCCGGCCGCCTCCTGTCGGCGTCGGCGCCGGCGGCCGGCGGCGCGGTCACCGGCGGCGGCCAGGTCAATGGCGCGGCGGCCGTGCCGACGTGCATCTCCGGTGAGGTCCTGATCGACCTCGGCAACGGGCAGTCGATCTGCGCCCTGCTCCAGTAGTTCTCCCCAATTCCGTTCGTTAACGACGCCGGCGGGAACTTTCCGCCCATTGGGCGGCCATTGGGCGAGCCATGCTTGACCGGCAGTGGGGATTCGCCTATCACAGCCTCGTTGCGGGATGCCGACGGCCGCATTTGCTTTGCGGTTGACGGCATGAGGGTGCGTACATATAGTGCGCGCCTCGTTCAGGGGGCGGTCGTGACGCCCGAAGGTCGGCCGTTCTCGATGGCCGGACCATCTGGTGCGCCAAACACGAACCCGAAGGCAACGTTGAAGATCCAGCGGCGGGACCGCATTGCCACGCCACCTGTAGGCACGGCGAATGCGGCTTGTCGCTCATGTGTATGTGACGCCTGGGGCAGCCATGGTGCGCCTTTGCCCCCGGTGTCTGCTTTGCGTCAGACCGGTGGGTGGCACCGGCGATCGATTGAGGAACAAGGTCGTATGCCGACGATCAACCAGCTGATCCGCAAGCCGCGCAAGGCTCCGCGCGAGCGCAGCAAGGTGCCGGCCCTCGAGGCCTGCCCGCAGAAGCGCGGCGTCTGCACGCGCGTCTACACGACCACGCCGAAGAAGCCGAACTCGGCGCTGCGCAAGGTGGCGCGCGTGCGGCTGACGAACGGCTTCGAAGTGACCAGCTACATTCCCGGTATCGGCCATAACCTGCAGGAGCACTCGGTGGTGCTGCTGCGCGGCGGCCGCGTCAAGGACCTGCCGGGCGTGCGCTACCACATCATCCGCGGCACGCTGGATACCCAGGGGGTCAAGGATCGTCGCCAGCGCCGGTCGAAGTACGGCGCGAAGCGGCCGAAATAGGGGAGCGCGGGTATGTCACGTCGTCACAGCGCCGTCCGTCGCGAGATCCTTCCCGATCCGCTGCACGGCGACAAGACCGTCACCAAGTTCATGAACTGCCTGATGCGAGAGGGCAAGAAGTCGGCGGCTGAGAAGATCGTCTACGGTGCCTTCGAGCGCATGAGCCAGCGTGGGGTGGGCGATCCGCTGCGCCTGTTCCACGAGGCGCTGGAGAATGTAAGGCCGCAGATCGAGGTGCGCTCCCGCCGGGTCGGCGGCGCCACCTACCAGGTCCCCAACGAGGTGCGGCCGGAGCGGGCGCAGACACTGGCGATCCGCTGGCTGATCTCGATGTCGCGTGGCCGGTCGGAGAAGACCATGGTCGAGCGGCTATGCAATGAACTGATGGACGCCGCAAACAACCGCGGCGGAGCAATCAAGAAGCGGGAGGATACGCACCGGATGGCGGAGGCCAACAAGGCCTTCTCGCATTATCGCTGGTGACGCCAGGCCCCTGCAAAGCCTGAGCACGAAGAGAACGGATTACTATCCATGGCGCGGCAAACTCCCCTCGATCGGTACCGCAATATCGGCATCATGGCCCATATTGACGCGGGCAAGACGACGACGACTGAGCGCATCCTCTATTACACCGGCCGGTCCCATAAGATCGGCGAGGTCCATGATGGTGCAGCCACCATGGACTGGATGGAGCAGGAGCAGGAGCGCGGCATCACGATCACGTCGGCCGCGACGACGGCCTTCTGGCGTGACTGCCGGGTCAACATCATCGATACGCCGGGCCACGTCGATTTCACCATCGAGGTCGAGAGGTCCCTGCGCGTGCTCGATGGCGCTGTGGCGGTGTTCGACAGTGTGGCGGGAGTCGAGCCGCAGTCGGAGACCGTCTGGCGGCAGGCCGACAAGTACCGCGTGCCGCGGATGTGCTTCGTCAACAAGATGGACCGCATCGGCGCCAACTTTTTCCGCTGCGTCGACATGATGGAGGACCGGCTCGGCGCGACGCCGCTGGTAACCCAGCTTCCGATCGGCAGCGAGAGCGATTTCGTCGGCGTTGTCGACCTAATTCGGATGCGCGCCATCCGCTGGAAGGAAGAGACCCTCGGCGCCGAGTTCGTCTACGAGGACATCCCGGCCAACCTTGCCGAGCAGGCAGCGGAGTATCGCGAGAAGCTGGTCGAGACCGCGGTCGAACAGGACGAAGCTGCCCTTGAGGCTTATCTGGACGGCACCGAGCCGGACGAGGCAACCCTGATCGCCTGCATCCGCAAGGGTACGCTCAGCCTCACGTTCGTGCCGGTGGTGTGCGGCAGCGCGTTCAAGAACAAGGGCGTCCAGCCGCTGCTGGACGCGGTGGTGGACTACCTGCCGGCGCCGACCGACGTGCCTGACATCAACGGGCTGAAGCTCGACGGCGAAACGCCTGACAGCCGCCCCACCAACGATGCCGCGCCATTCTCCGCGCTGGCGTTCAAGATCATGACCGACCCGTTCGTCGGCTCGCTGACCTTCGCGCGCATCTATTCCGGCGTTCTGGAGACCGGGCAGTCGGTGCTGAACTCGGTGAAGGACGGACGCGAGCGCGTCGGTCGGATGCTGCTGATGCATGCCAATCACCGTGAGGACATCAAGGAAGCGCGCGCCGGCGACATTGTGGCGCTGTGCGGGCTGAAGGCGACGACCACCGGCGATACGCTGTGCGACCCGAACAAGCCGATCATCCTGGAGCGGATGGAGTTCCCGGAGCCGGTGATCGAGGTCGCGGTCGAGCCGAAGACCAAGAGCGACCAGGAAAAGATGGGCGTGGCGCTCTCCCGGCTGGCGCAGGAGGATCCGTCGTTCCGGGTTTCCACCGATGTGGACAGCGGGCAGACCATCATCAAGGGCATGGGCGAGCTGCACCTCGAGATCCTGGTCGACCGCATGCGGCGCGAGTTCAAGGTGGACGCCAATGTCGGCGCGCCGCAGGTCGCCTATCGCGAGACCATCACCAAGACCCACGAGATCGACTATACGCACAAGAAGCAGACCGGCGGCTCGGGGCAATATGCCCGGATCAAGCTGCAGTTCGCGCCGGGCGAGCCCGGGTCGGGCTTCAAGTTCGAGAACAAGATCAGCGGCGGATCGGTGCCCAAGGAGTTCATCCCGGGCGTCGAGAAGGGCCTGTCCAACTCGTGCGAGTCCGGGGTTCTGGCCGGCTTCCCGATGATCGACTTCACGGCGACCCTGGTCGACGGCGCCTATCACGACGTGGACTCCAGCGTCATGGCGTTCGAGATCGCGGCCCGCTCGGCCTATCGCGAAGGCATGCTGAAGGCGGGCCCGGTGCTGCTGGAGCCGATCATGGAAGTCGAGGTGGTGACTCCGGAAGAGTATATGGGCGACGCCATCGGCGATCTGAACAGCCGGCGCGGCCAGATCCAGTCGATGGAATCCCGCGGCAACGCCAACGTCGTCTCGGCGATGGTGCCGCTGGCCAACATGTTTGGCTACGTCAACACTCTGCGTTCGATGAGCCAGGGACGGGCGACCTACAGCATGCAGTTCCACCACTACGAGCAGGTTCCCCAGGCGGTCGCCGATGAGGTCCGGGCCAAGATGGCCTAGGTCGAGAGCCTGTGCCGCAGCGCCGAAACACTGAATGAAGACCCCCGCTGTCGGATCGCCGAGGCGGAAGTAAAGGGAAGCACGAACGATGGCGAAAGCGAAGTTTCAACGCACGAAGCCGCACTGCAACATCGGTACGGTTGGTCATGTTGATCATGGGAAGACGACGCTGACTGCGG
>JBHJOG010000317.1:0-18210 GCA_050329975.1 Alphaproteobacteria bacterium
GGCCCCCTCCCCAACCCTCCCCCGTGCCGGGGGAGGGATTCGGCGGGACGCGATGCCTGAACCTCCCGCCGGATGAGAGGTGACGTTGGCGCGGTCGCTGGCTATCAGGACCCTCATCGCCCGAGGTAGACCTCGATCACGCGGTGGTCCTGCTGCACGTGCTCGAGCGAGCCTTCCGCCAGGACCGAGCCCTCGTGCAGGACGGTGACCCGCACGTCGAGCGCGCGAACGAACTCCATGTCGTGCTCGACGACCACGATCGAATGCCGGCCGGCGATCCGGCGCAGCAGGTCAGCCGTCTGCTCCGTCTCGGCATCGGTCATGCCGGCAACCGGCTCGTCGAGGAACAGGAGCTCCGGATCCTGGATCAGCAGCATGCCGATCTCCAGCCACTGCTTCTGGCCATGGGAAAGCGTGCCCGCCGGACGGCTCTGGACGGCCGTCAGCCCGATCGTCTCCAGGATTTCGTCGATGCGCGCCCGCTGCCGCTGGTCGAGCCGGGCGAACAGGGTCGCCAGCACGGCGCGCCGGTCGGCCAGCGCCAGTTCCAGGTTCTCGAACACGCTGTGATGCGGGAATATCGTCGGCTTCTGGAACTTTCGGCCGATGCCGATATTGGCGATCGCCGCCTCGTCCATCCGGGTCAGGTCGTAGCGTCCCTTGAACAGGATCTTGCCGGCGTCGGGCTTTGTCTTGCCGGTGATCACGTCCATCATCGTGGTCTTGCCTGCCCCGTTCGGACCGATGATCGCGCGCATCTCGCCGGGATCCATGTAGAAGCCGAGCCCGTTCAGCGCCTTGAACCCGTCGAAGCTGACGGTCACGTCGTCCACATAGAGCAGCGCGGTCCGCGGCTCGGAATCGCCCACCGGCAAGGCTTCGGCGGCGCTCATTCCGCCGGCTCCCGGGCTGCGGCGGGCGGGAGCTGGCCGGAGGAGGCACGTCCGGCGCGCCAGGACTCCCACCAGCCGGTGAGGCTGCCGAGGATGCCCTTGGGAAAGAACAGGGTCACCGCGACGAACAGCCCGCCGAGGATGAACAGCCAGGATTCGGGCTCGGTGCTGGTGAAGTAGCTCTTGGCGTAGTTGATCAGCAACGCGCCGAGGACAGCGCCGGCCAGCGTGCCCCGTCCGCCGACGGCCACCCAGACGATGATCTCGATCGAGTTGGCCGGCGAGAACTCGCGCGGGTTGATGATGCCGACCTGCGGGACGTACAGGGCACCGGCTACGCCGGCGAGCACCGCCGACAGGGTGAAGATGAACAGCTTATAGTGCTCGACCCGGTATCCGAGGAAGCGCGTCCGGCTTTCGGCGTCGCGCACGGCCGTCACCACCCGGCCGTATTTGGAGGTCACCACCAGCCGGCAGATGATGAAGCCGAGCCCCAGCGCCACGACGCTGGCGATGAACAGCCCGGCGCGGGTGCCGGCACCCTGGATGTCGTAGCCCAGGATGTCCTTGAAGTCGGTCAGCCCGTTGTTGCCGCCGAAGCCGGTGTCGTTTCGGAAGAACAGCAGCAGCAACGCATAGGTCATCGCCTGGGTGATGATCGAGAGATAGACCCCGGTCACCCGCGAGCGGAACGCAAACCAGCCGAACACCAGCGCCAGCAGGCCAGGCACCAGCACCACCATCAGCATCGCGAACGGGAAGCTGTCGAAGCCGTGCCAGTACCAGGGCAGCTCCTTCCAGTCGAGGAACACCATGAAGTCCGGCAGATCCGGATTGCCGTAGACGCCGCGGGTCCCGATCTGGCGCATCAGGTACATGCCCATGGCATAGCCGCCGAGGGCGAAGAACGCGCCATGGCCGAGGCTGAGGATGCCGCAGTACCCCCAGATCAGGTCGACCGCCATCGCCAGCAGCGCGAAGCAGAGGTATTTGCCGAGCAGCGGGACCAGCCAGCCCGGAACGTGGAACGGCGAGGACGGGGGCACCGAGACGTTCAGCACCGGCACCAGGATCCCCACCAGCAGCAGCAGCCCCAGGAAGATCTGTCCGGTGCGTCCGATCCGCATCAGCAGCGGGATGTGGCTGGATGTCATCGACGAGAAAGCCAACCTACGCCTCCACCGCACGGCCCTTGAGCGCGAACAGGCCGCGCGGGCGCTTCTGGATGAACAGGATGACGGCGACCAGGATGATGATCTTGCCCAGCACGGCGCCGGAATAGGGCTCGAGCAGCTTGTTGGCGACACCGAGGCTCATGCCCCCGGCGAAGGTGCCCCAGAGGTTGCCGACGCCGCCGAACACCACGACCAGGAACGAATCGATGATGTAGGACTGGCCCAGATTGGGGCTGACGTTGTCGATCTGGCTGAGCGCGACGCCGGCCAGCCCGGCAATACCGGAACCGAGCCCGAAGGTCATCGCGTCCACCCAGCTGGTGCGGATGCCCATCGCCTGGGCCATTGGCCGATTGGCGGTGACGGCCCGCATCTGCAGGCCGAACGGCGTCTTCTTCATCATCAGGATCAGCCCGACGAAGACGATCAGGCAGAAGGCCAGGATGTACATCCGGCTGTAGGTCAGGGTCAGGCCGGACGCGGTCTCCAGCGCGCCCTGCATGAAGCTCGGGTTGCCGACTTCCCGATTGCTGGGCCCGAAAATGACCCGCACCGCCTGCTGCAGGATCAAGCTGATGCCCCAGGTCGCGAGCAGGGTTTCCAGAGGGCGTCCGTAGAGCCAGCGGATGACGCTGCGCTCGAGGCCGACGCCGACCGCGCCGGCGACGACGAACGCCGCCGGGAGCGCGACGGCAAGCGACCAGTCGAAATATCCCGGCAGATGAAGGCGGAACTGCTCCTGCACCACATAGGTGGTGTAGGCCCCGAGCATCATCATCTCGCCGTGGGCCATGTTGATGACCCCCATCACCCCGAAGGTGATGGCGAGCCCGATAGCCGCCAGCAGCAGGATCGAACCGAGCGAGAAACCTTCGAACAGGCTGCCGGCGAATCGCCACAGCTCGAGCTGGGCCTCTATCGCATTCACCGCATCCTGGGCCGCCGCGCGGATCGCTTCGTCCGGCTCGCGCCAGGTCTCGCCGTCGCGCAGCAGCAACGCAGTCAGCATCGAGCGCACGGACGGGTCGCCGAAATCCTCCAGCGCCGCGATCGCCTCGAGCCGCGTCGCCTGATCGTCCGATTTCAGCAGGATCGCGGCGCGGGCGCGCAGCATCGCATTGCGGACCGAACTCACCTCCTCCTGCTCGATCGCCGCTTCCAGGGCCGGCAGCGCCCCTGCGTCCTGGGAGCCGAACACCCGGTTCGCCGCGGCCAGCCGCTGCACCGGGTCCGGTCCGAGCAGGGTAAGCCCGCCGAGCGCATCGCGGATCGTGCCGCGCAGGCCGTTGTTCGTTTTCACCTGCTCGAGATCCGCCTTCGGCACCACTCCGAGCTCTTCCAGGGTCAGCGGGTCCAGGACCAGGAAGCCGTCGGCGGTCTCATCGGCGATCACCACCGATCCATCGCTGTTCCGGGCGTAGAGACGCCGGTCGGCCATCGCCTCCAGGACCGGCACTACCCGGGGATCGCCGGTTGCCGCCAAGGCCAGGACAGCGGCGCCCTTGTCGCTGTAGCTGCCCGCGGCCAGCGCGGGCAGCAGGGCACGCAGCGTCTCGTCCTCGCCCTGCGCCTCCGCGGTGCCGGCCAGGGCGACCACCACCATCATGGCGAGCACCACGAGCCGGGCCACGGCGCGGACCGCCGAGGGCGGCCGGGTCCTGTATGTGAGTCGGCGCATGACGCAGGCACCAGGCAGGTGAGCGGTGGAGCAGACGGCAGGGGAAGGCGCGGTCGCGCCTTCCCCTGCGGCTTTCCTACTTCTCGGCGAAGTTCGGCGTCTCGCAGCCGCCGCACACCCAGGGATAGGTCCAGTCGGCGGTCAGCACGGCGCTTTCCGGGATGAAGTCCGACCAGGCGTCACCCACGACCAGGTCGTCGGTCTCCCACACGACGTCGAACTGGCCATCGTCGAGAATCTCGCCGATCAGCACCGGCTTCGACAGGTGGTGGTTCACGTTCATCACCGCGGTGCCGCCGGTGAGGTTGGTGACCTCCTGGCCGTACATCGCCTGGCGGACGGCGTCGACGTCGGTGGTGCCGGCCTGCTCGACGGCCTGCACCCACATCTGGAAGCCGATGTAGTGAGCCTCCATCGGGTCGTTGGTCACCCGCGCCTCGTCGCCGATATAGGCGTGCCAACCCTCGATGAACTCGGCATTCTCGGGCGTGTCGACCGACATGAAGTAGTTCCATGCGGCGAGATGTCCGACCAGCGGCACCGTATCCAGGCCGGCCAGCTCCTCTTCGCCGACCGAAAAGGCGACGACCGGAATGTCCTCGGCCGAGATCCCCTGATTGGCCAGCTCCTTGTAGAACGGCACGTTGGCATCGCCGTTGATGGTGGACACCACCGCGGTCGCCTTGCCCTGGCTGGCGAATTCCTTCACCTGGGAGACGATAGTCTGCCAGTCGGAATGCCCGAACGGCGTGTATTCCTCCAGGATGTCCTCGTCAGCGACTCCCTGGGCATTGAGGAAGGCGCGCAGGATCCTGTTGGTCGTACGCGGATAGACGTAGTCGGTGCCGAGCAGCACCCAACGCTCGGCGCCGCCGCCATCCTCGCTCATCAGGTATTCCACCGCCGGGATCGCCTGCTGGTTCGGCGCAGCGCCGGTGTAGAACACGTTGCGCGAGCTCTCCTCGCCCTCGTATTGCACCGGGTAGAACAGCAGCCCGTTCAGCTCCTCGAACACCGGCAGCACCGACTTGCGGCTGACCGAGGTCCAGCAACCGAACACGACGTCGACCTGCTCCTGCTCGATCAGCTCACGCGCCTTCTCGGCGAACAGAGGCCAGTCGGACGCCGGGTCGACGACGACCGCCTCCAGCGGCCGGCCCAGCAGACCGCCCGCCGCATTCTGCTGCTCGACGAGCATCAGCATCACGTCCTTCAGCGTCGTCTCGCTGATCGCCATCGTCCCCGAGAGCGAATGAAGGATGCCGACCTTGATCGGCTCACCTTCCTGCGCCTGAACCGTGCCGGCCGCGATCGTCAGCGCGCTCGATACCAGCAATGCCTTCCCCAGCCGTCCCCATCGTGCCATGCCTGCCTCCCGTTGGTGTTTGCTGCACTGCAGCGTCCGGCAGCAAGGCGCGTGCCAAAGCATTGCCAACCGTTCACCCTCGGCAGGCGGCCACGGCGTCCGCCGAATAAACCGGCGCCGGCCTGGCTACGCTGCACGATTCTTCGGCGAATCCCGGCCGCGCGTGATGAAACGGTCGGCGCATCGGTTGATCATTCGTCCGGAGCAGCCGACGATCTGATCACTCCGGGCGACCTGCAAGCAGGCGGAAGAACTCCCGAAGTCAGCCGATCACGCGGGCGGAACGCGGCACTGCCTCCGAATTGCCCCGATTGGCGGCGCCCTCGCACATTGACTCCATCCGCCGCCCTGCCTATTTGTCCTTGGCTCGACCGCCGCATCTGCATCCCCGCCCTCCGGCGGCGGGTGTGATATTGCGTCTTGCGGCCCACGACCACACAAGCGAGTCATGCCCATGTTCGGCGCCGTCGCGCGTAAGCTGTTCGGCACTGCCAACGAACGGTACATCAAGTCGCTGATGCCCCTGGTGCAGGCGATCAACGCCAGGGAGACCGCGCTGGGCGGGCTTTCCGACGAAGACCTGCGCGGCCAGACCGCCAAGCTGAAGGGCCGGGTTGCTGCAGGGGAAACTCTCGACGACGTTCTGGTAGACGCATTCGCCACGGTCCGCGAGGCCGCCAAGCGTGCGCTCGGGCAACGCCATTTCGACGTCCAGCTCATGGGCGGCATCGTTCTCCATCGCGGCATGATCGCCGAGATGAAGACCGGCGAGGGCAAGACCCTGGTCTCGACACTCGCCGCCTATCTCAACGCCCTTTCCGACAAGGGCGTGCACATCGTCACGGTCAACGACTACCTCGCCCGCCGCGATTCCGAGTGGATGGGGCAGATCCACCGCTTCCTGGGCCTCAGCGTCGGCTGCATCGTGCCCGGCCTCAAGGACGACGAGCGGCGCGCGGCCTACGCCTGCGACATCACCTATTCGACCAACAACGAGCTCGGCTTCGACTATCTGCGCGACAACATGAAGATGCGGCTGGACACCATGGTCCAGCGCGAGCCGAACTTCGCCATCGTCGACGAGGTCGACTCGATCCTGATCGACGAGGCGCGCACGCCGCTGATCATTTCCGGCCAGGCCGAGGACTCCTCCGCGCTCTACCGCGCGATCGACAAGGAAATCCCCCACCTGGTGCCCGAGCACTACGAGATCGACGAGAAGACCCGCTCGGTGACGCTAACCGACGACGGCGTCGAGGCGATCGAGGAGCGGCTGCGCCAGTCCGGTTTGATGGAGGGCGGCCTCTACGACAGCCACAACGTGACCCAGTTGCACCACGTGATGCAGGGGCTGCGCGCGCACAGGCTGTTCCGTCGCGACACGGAATATGTGGTCAAGGACGGCAAGATCGTCATCATCGACGAATTCACCGGCCGGATGATGGAAGGCCGTCGCTATTCGGAAGGGCTGCACCAGGCGATCGAAGCCAAGGAAGGGGTGGAAATCCAGGCCGAGACCCAGACCATGGCCTCGATCACCTTCCAGAACTATTTCCGGCTCTACCACAAGCTCTCCGGCATGACCGGCACGGCGATGACCGAAGCCGGCGAGTTCGCCGAAATCTACCGCCTCGACGTCATCGAGATCCCGACCAACGTACGGATCACCCGCATCGACGAAGACGACGCCGTCTACCGCACGCGGGCTGAGAAGGACAAGGCGGTGATCGAGACGATCATCGACTGCCAGACTCGCGGCCAGCCGGTGCTGGTCGGCACCACCTCGATCGAGAAGTCCGAGGATCTGGCGGCCCAGCTGAAGAAAAAGGGCATCACGCACAACGTGCTCAACGCCCGCTATCATGAGCAGGAAGCCTATATCATCGCCGACGCCGGCATTCCCGGCGCGGTGACTCTGGCCACGAACATGGCCGGCCGCGGCACCGACATCCAGCTCGGCGGCAATCTCGAGATGCGAATCCGGCGCGAACTGGCTGAAGTCGAGGACGAGGACGAGCGCGGTCGCCGGATCGAGGCGATCAAGGGCGAGATCGCGGAGAAGCGCAAGGAAGCGCTGGCCGCTGGCGGGCTGTGCGTCATCGGCACCGAGCGCCATGAGAGCCGGCGGATCGACAACCAGCTGCGCGGGCGCTCCGGCCGGCAGGGCGACCCCGGCCGCTCGCTGTTCTACCTGTCGCTCGAAGATGATCTGATGCGCATTTTCGCGGCCGAGAAGATCGACTCCATGCTCAAGCGCCTGGGGGTGAAGGAAGACGAGGCGATCTCCCACCCATGGGTCAACAAGGCCCTGGAGAAGGCCCAGGGCCGGGTCGAGGCGCGCAACTTCGAGGTCCGCAAGCACCTGCTGAAGTTCGACGACGTGATGAACGACCAGCGCAAGGTGATCTACGAGCAGCGCAAGGACCTCATGCGGGCCCAGGACGTCCACGAGACCGTCGCCGACATGCGGGAAGAGACTCTGGACGCGCTGATGGCGAGCTATGTGCCCGAGAAGGCCTATGCGGAACAATGGGATATCGACAGCCTGAACGCCGATCTGAGCCGCATTTTCGGCCTTGAGCTGCCGGTGAAGGACTGGGCGGCCGAGGAAGGTGTTGCCGATGGCGAGATCCGCAAGCGGATCACCGATGCCGTCGACCGCAAAATGGCGGAGAAGGTCGCCAATGTCGGCCCGGAGTCGATGCGCCTGGTCGAAAAGAATCTGCTGCTGCAGTTGCTGGACTTCCACTGGAAGGAACACCTCCTGCACCTGGACCAGCTGCGGCAAGGCATCAACCTGCGCGCCCATGCGCAGCGCAATCCGCTCGACGAGTACAAGCGGGAAGCCTTCGACATGTTCGAGTCCATGCTTTCCCGGCTGCGCGAGTCGGTGACGCGGGTGATGGCACATGTCGAGGTGCGTGCCGCCGATCCTCAGGCGCTGGTGCCGGCGCCGGCAGCGCCACAGCGCATGATCGAGACCCGCGAGGATCCGGCCGGCGCCCCGCTGCCGCCCGAGGAGGGAGAGCCCCTGCCCGCCGGCGGGCAGGGCGACGTGGGCGTCGCCACACGGCCGCGGCCGGCAGCCGCGCCGGCGACCAGCGCGAAGGTCCCGCGCAATGCCCCCTGCCCCTGCGGCTCGGGCAAGAAGTACAAGCACTGCCACGGCGCCGCCGCCTGACCCACCCCACTCTACTGGGCGAGCCGCTGCCTCGATTAGCGGCATTTTAAGGGTTCGCGAAACAATCTGCATCCGGTCGCGCTTCACGCTGCCGGTGGCCACCATGAGTCCGCGTGCCGCCGTTGTCCAAGGAGATCATGAAATGGCATCAGCTGCAGACGGAACCCGGATCCGGCGAGCGCTCTCCCTTTCCGCGCGGATCCCCTTGTCGATCGTCGCCATCGGCATGTTCGTGATGGCCGCAGTCGCCGGGGTGTCCTATTGGCAGGCCCGGGAGGCCTTGATCGCGGAGGCGATCGGCAAGCTCGACGCCGTTGTCGCCAACCGGCAGCGGGAGCTGCAGGGCTATCTGGCCACGATTGCCGACGACCTTCAGGTGCAGGCAAGCAGCCCGGCGGTGCGCCAGGCGTTCGATGCCTTCAGCCGTGCCTGGAACGACTTCGGCGACGGTCAGATGGAGGCTCTCCAGCGCGCCTACATCACGGAGAATCCCCACCCCAATGGGGAGAAGCTGCTGCTCGACGCCGCCGCGGACGGCTCGTCCTACAGCGCTGTCCACGCCGAGCTGCACCCCTGGTTCCGGGATTTGTTGCTGGTCCATGGCTACTACGACGTCTTCATTTTCGACCTGGACGGCAACCTGCTCTACACGGTGTTCAAGGAGCTGGACTACGCGACCAACCTCCAGACCGGCGAGTGGAAGGACACCGATCTCGGCAACGCCTTCCGCGCCGCCCGCGACGGTGCGCCCGGCGAGATCCAGTACTTCGACTTCAGGCCCTACGGGCCCAGCTACGACGCCCCCGCCGCATTCCTCTCCACCCCGATCGCCGGTGCGGATGGCACCACGGTCGGCGTGCTGGTCTACCAGATGCCGATCGACCGCTTCGCGGCGGTGATGAGCGACACCAGCGGCCTCGACCAGACCGGCGAGACCTTCATCGTCGGCGCCGACCTGTTGATGCGGAGCGATGCACGCGGCGCTTCGGACTCGACGATCCTGCAGCGCAGCGTCGACAGCCCGGCGGTGCGTGCCGCCCTCGCCGGCGAGACCGGATCGGGGCTCGGCACCGCTCTTGAGGGCTCCGAGGCTGCGGTGTCATACGGTCCTTTCGATTTCCTCGGGACGCGCTGGGCGTTCGTCGGAACCCAGCACCTGGACGAGATCAGCGTGCATGCCGACGAGCTCGCCCTGATTGTCGGCGGAGTCGCCGCCGGCGGCGCCGTTCTGCTGCTGATCATCGGGCTTGCCATCGGGCGGGGCGTAAGCCGGCCGATCACCCTGCTTTCCGACCGGATGGGCGATCTCGCCACCGGCAACCATAGGATCGATGTGCCTTATCAGGTGCGCGGGGATGAGATTGGCCTCATGGCCCGCGCGCTCCTGGTCTTCCGCGACGCGGCCATCGACCGCGAACGAATGCAGGCCGAACGGATCGAATCCGACCGCCAGCAGGAGCTGGCCAAGGCGCAGGCGCTCCGCGACATGGCGGACACCATCGACTCTTCGACCCGCGAGGCACTGAAGTCGGTCGAAGCGGTAGTCGCGACGATCGGCACCGACGTCACGGCGGTCCGGGCATCCTCGGACTCGGTGTCCGATCTGGCCGCGAGCGTGGCCGCCGCAGCGCAGGAGGCACTGGCCAATGCGCAGACCGTATCGGCCGCGAGCGAGGAACTGAGCGCCTCTATCGGGGAGATCCACCGCCAGGTCGAGCAGTCCAAGGCCATCGCCGCGGCTGCCGTTGGCAAGTCCGATGCCACTCAAGCGGTGGTCACCCGCCTTGGTGACGTCGGCGACCGGATCGGCAACGTCGTCCAGTTGATCAAGGAGATCGCCGAGCAGACGAACCTGCTGGCCCTGAACGCCACCATCGAGGCCGCCCGCGCCGGCGATGCAGGCAAGGGGTTCGCGGTCGTCGCCAGCGAAGTCAAGGCGTTGGCCCAGGAGACCGCGCGGTCGACTGCCGAGATCGAGCAACGGGTGGCCGAGATCCGCGAGGTTTCCGCGCAGGCCGCCGGCGCGATCGAGGACGTTGCCGAGACAATCCGCGAGATGGACAGCGTGACCAATTCGGTTGCCGTGTCGGTGGGCCAGCAGCGATCGGCGACCGACGAGATCGCCCGCAACGTGCAGGAGTCCTCGGAAGCGACCCGCGACGTGGCCACCCAGATCGCCCATGTCAGCGACGAGGCGCTGGCCACCCGCGCCGCGGCTGATTCGCTTCAGACGGGCGCCGGCAGCCTGGCCGAGCAGGTGTCGGCGTTCGGCATGACCGTCACGCGGCTGGTCCGGACCTCGGCCAAGGACACCGACCGGCGGGAGCACGAGCGTTTTGCCGTGTCGTCCGTCGTCACCGTCACCGGCTCCGGGCGGCAGGTGAAGACCACCCTGCTCGACGTCTCCGAAGGCGGAGCCCGGCTGGCCGCAAGCGACGCGATCCGGCGTGGCGACGACCTGACGATCGAGGTTCCCCAGACCCGGGACCGATGGAGCGGCAAGGTGGTCGGCATCTCGCCAGACGGCATCCACGTCGCGTTCGAGCAGCCGCAGGCGATCGACATCGCGCGTCTGCAAGGCGTCGCCGACGCCAGGGCGGCCTGACCGACAGCCGCCGAAGCGCAGCGGCGTGGGTCATATCCTGGCGGCCGGCGCCACCGCTAACCATTGCTTAACCATCTCGGCGCATGATCGGCTCATGGGCGACCCCGGCTCCTCCCGGCGTCACCCGGCGCTTTCGCCGTCGGTCGGGCTGCCCCTTGCCCGCGCCGGCGGCGAGAGCCCCTTCTCTCACAAACGCCTCTCCTGGCCCGGGCGGTTTCCCGGGCCCTTTTCTGCGCCGCTCGTCCTGGAGTCCCTCAGGCTGCGCTGGCCTGGACCGACGCAGCCCGCTTGTCCTTGCGCTGGACAAGTGCGTCGAAGTCGGCGACCAGCGTGCGGCAGACCTCGCCGACCTCGAAGCTGTACTCGCCGATCTCGCGCACCGGCGTCACCTCGACCGCGGTGCCGGTGAGGAACACCTCCTGGGTGTTGGCGAACTCCTCCGGCATGATCGCCCGCTCGACCACCTCGTAGCCCCGCGCCTGCGCCAGGCCGATCGCGGTGCGGCGGGTGATGCCGTCCAGGAAGCAGTCCGGCCTGGGCGTATGGATCACGCCGTTCTGGACCAGGAACACGTTGGCGCCTGTCGCCTCCGCCACCTGCCCGCGCCAGTCGAGCATCAGCGCGTCGTTATACCCGGCCTTCTCGGCCGCGTGCTTAGACAGCGTGCAGATCATGTAGAGGCCGGCGGCCTTGGCGTGGACCGGCGCGCACTCCGGCGACGGGCGCCGCCACTTGGCGAACTGCATGCGGATGCCCTGGAGACGCGCCTCGGGCGTAAAATAGGCCGGCCAGTCCCAGGCCGCGATCGCGACGTTGATCTTGTTGTGCTGCGCCGACACGCCCATCATCTCGCTGCCGCGCCAGGCGACGGGCCGGACATAGCCGTCGACGATGCTGTTGGCCTTGCACGTTGCATTGCAGGCCTCGTCGACCTCCTCGACCGTGAACGGGATCTCGAAATCCATCGCCCGCGCCGACGCGAACAGACGTTCGGTGTGCTCGCGCAGCTTGAAGATCTCGCCGCCGTAGACCCGCTCGCCCTCGAACACGCAACTGCCATAGTGCAGCCCATGGGTCAGGACGTGGATCGTGGCCTCGCGCCAAGGGACAAGCGCCCCGTTCTGCCAGATTTCGCCGTCGCGGTCGTGAAAGGGGATAAGGGCCATTTGCGTCTAGTCCGGTTGTTGGCTATTGGGTTCGGGTAACGGAGTTCTCCACGCGTGCTCGGGGCCGTCTGCTGACATCTTATGTCCGGTTGCCTTCGGGGCACGAACGAAAATTTCCGGGTTCGAGGCACCGTGATAGCATTGTGGCGGCAAATATGTCAACATGGCTGACATAAAAATTCCATCCAATCCGCTGTTCCTCCGCGACGAGGAGCTGCGGCTTGGCGTCGAGCTGCTGTTCTACGCCTATCGCGACTTCACGGGCGAGCCCGACACGATGCTCGCCAGGCAGGATCTCGGGCGGGCGCATCATCGCGTGATCTATTTCGTCGGCCGCTATCCCGGCATCACGGTCAGCGAGCTCCTCACCGTCCTCAACATCACCAAGCAGAGCCTGTCGCGCGTCCTCAGCCGCCTGCTGCGCGACAGCTATGTGGAGCAGCGCACCGGCCGCGACGACCGGCGCAAGCGGCTGCTCTACCTGACCGAAAAGGGGGCCGACCTGGAGCGCAAGCTTACCGCCAACCAGCGCGCCCGCATCGCCCGGGCCTATCGGGAGGCGGGCGCAGATGCGGTGGAGGGTTTCAAGAAGGTCATGCTCGGCATCATGGACGGAACCACGCGGGAGCTGAGCCGCAGCGGGCCCCGGCCGGCGGAGCCCAAGACATGGCGTCGCGAGAGCTGAGCCCTGCCGCAGGCGGCGGCTCCATCACCGGCGCGCGGTCGGGGGCGAATCAGCCCACTGACCAGGAACCGGCGCATGTGCTCGTCGTCGACGACGACCAGCGCCTGCTCGGCCTGCTCCAGCGCTATCTCAGCGAGGCAGGCTTCTTCGTCACCACGGCCGCCGATGCAGCGGCGGCCAAGGAGCAGATGGGGCGCTTCAGCTTCGACCTGATCGTCATGGACGTGATGATGCCGGGCCAGAGCGGCCTCGAGCTGACCGGAGAGCTGCGGGCCACCAGCAACGTGCCGATCCTGCTGCTGACCGCCCGGGGAGAGCCGGAGGACCGCATCCTCGGCTTCGAGCACGGCGCGGACGACTACATGCCCAAGCCGTTCGAGCCGCGCGAGCTGGTCCTGCGGATGCACTCGATCCTGCGCCGCGCTGCGCCGGCGCCGGCCGCCGAGGCTGCGCCGGTCATGGTCCGCCTCGGCGCTTTCGTCTATGACACCGGGCGCGGACAGCTGCATCGGGGCGAGACGCTGATCCGGCTCACCAGCGGCGAGCACGCGCTGCTGCGCGAGCTGGCGAAGACTCCCAACCGGCCGGTGTCGCGCGAGGAGCTTGCGGACCGCTGCGAGATCAACAGCGCGCGCGCCGTGGACGTCCAGATCACCCGCCTGCGGCGCAAGCTCGAGACCGAGCCGCGCGAGCCGCGCTATGTCCAGACGGTCCGCGGGACCGGCTACATGCTGGTCCCGGAGTGATGCTGCCGGCGGTTGCCCGGGCGATCGACCGCCTGCGGATGAGCATCAAGGCAGTGCTGCCGCAGACCCTGCTCGGCCGAGCGCTGATGATCATCGTCACCCCGGCGATCCTGCTTCAGCTCCTGCTGCTGGTGATCTTCTACGAGAACCATTGGGACCTGATCGCCCGCCGGCTTGCCGGCGCCGTCGTCGCCGAAATCGCGGCGATGACAGCGGTGCACGACCTGATCGGCGACCGGATGCCGGGCCAGGCCGAGCTGATCGCGTTCCAGCGCCTCGAGCTCCTGATGCGGTTCGAGCGGGGCGCTGTGCTGCCACGCCCGCTGCCGGCGCCGGCCACCGACATGCTGACGGACAAGCTCGCCAACGAGATCGCCGACCGCATCGGGCGCCCCTTCCTCATCGATGTCGATCATTCGGAGCGTCGGGTCAGCATCATCATCGAGATGGAGGACGGCCTGCTGTACGTCACCGCGCCGCGCCAGCGGCTGTTCACCTCGACTACCTACATTTTCATCATGTGGATGGTCGGCGCATCGGTCACCCTGTTCACCATCGCCGTCATCTTCATGCGCAACCAGATCCGTCCGATCCGCCGCCTCGCCAAGGCTGTCGACCGGTTCGGCAAGGGGCAGGACGTGGGCGAGTTCCGGGCCCAGGGCGCCACGGAGGTACGCCAGGCGGCACGGGCCTTCGGCCTGATGCGCGCCCGGATCAAGCGCCAGATCGTCCAGCGCACCGAGATGCTGGCCGGTGTCAGCCACGACCTGAAGACGCCACTGACCCGGATGAAGCTCCAGATCGCCATGCTGGGCGACGGCCCGGACGTCGCCGACCTGAAGAGCGACATCGAGGAGATGGAGCACATGATCGAGGGCTACCTCGCCTTTGCCCGCGGCGAGGGCGAGGAAACGGCTGTCTCGACCCAGATCGACGTTCTGCTCGACGAGATCGTCGTCAGCGCGCGCCGCCAGGGGGGCGATGTGACGCTCGACGGCCGCACCGGCCTCTCGATGATCCTGCGGCCGAAGGCGATGCGGCGCTGCATCGGCAACCTGGTGTCCAACGCGGTGCGCTATGCGAATCACGTCCGCGTCGTGGCCAGGGCCAACGCCATGACGCTGGAGGTCACGGTGGACGACGACGGGCCTGGTATCCCGGACGACCGCCGGGAGGATGTGTTCCGGGCGTTCTTCCGCCTCGACCCGTCGCGCAATCCGAGGACCGGCGGCGTCGGGCTGGGCCTGACCATCGCGCGCGACATCGCGCGCAGTCACGGCGGCGAGGTGAGCCTGGCGACCGCGCCCGGCGGCGGTGTTCGCGCGATCCTGCGGCTGCCGCTGTAGGCCCCGGGCGAGGCCTCGCTACTCCTTGGGCGCCCCGTCCGCCAGGCCACGAGCCTCGGCGATCATCTCCGGTGTCATGCGCGTCGCGAGCCGGTCGCGCAGATCGGCGGCTTCGGCCAGGCCGGTCCGCGCGGCCTGCTCCAGCCACCTGTAGGCCTCGACGTCGTCCAGCGGGGCCCTGTCGCCGGTGGCGAGCAGCCCGCCGAGGTTGTACATCGCCGCCGTCATCCCCTGCTCCGCGGCCGCGCGGTACCAGGCGATGGCTGCCGTCTCGTCGGCCGCCGTCCCGGTGCCGGACTCCAGTGCGACCGCCAGGTTGAACTGGGCTTCAGCGATGCCCTGCGCGGCCGCCGCGCTGAGCCACTGGACCGCCTCGGCCGCCGCCGCCCGGTCGCCGCCCCGCGCCTGCAGCAGCAGGGCCAGCCGGAACTGGGAGAGTGCGTGCCCGGTTTCGGCCGCCTGCCGGTACCAGTGCTCGGCGCGGGCCAGATCGGCCTCCGCGCCGCGCAGGCCCTGCTCGAGCTGCAGCGCCAGCAGGAACTGGGCCTCGGCGTCGCCGGCCTCGGCCGCACGCTCATACCACCGGAACACCGCGCCGTATCCCTGCGGCGCGTCGGCGATGGCTGTCGAGGGCAGTGCCAGCGCAAGGGCGAGAATGGCTGGCGTCAGGACGGATGGCTGTATCACGGCGCGGACGTTACAGATCGGCTACAGTTTCTGGCAAGGGCAAGTTGCGGCTTCGCGACCGCACCCGCGGATCCGGGGTATGCCTGCACGAACCGCGCCAGGCGCACGGAGGGCGTTGCGCCAGTTGGTGCAGCGGTTGGGAGACGATCGTCAGGGCTGGGGCAATCGGTGCGTCAGAAGGCAACGTCGCCCACATCGGCGAAGGAGATCACCAGCAGCCGACCTTCCTCGCCCGGCTGCGGTGCCATGAAGCATTCGGGCGGCCCGAGCGTGCGATAGCACCACAGCTCGCTGACCTGCTGGCCGGGCAGCAGCACCGTTGCCGGCACCACGTCCTCGCTGTATCCGCAGCCGGCGACGGTCAGCGTCGCGGCCATGAGCGCAACAGCCGTCCTGGCCATCACCAACTCCTTTACTGGCTGACAGCCATGTTAGCACATTCTTTACCGAAACGGGACTCCCGGCCAGCCGCATATGCTGGTCTTAGGTCGCAACGCCTTTGACTTGCGCGACCGGATCCCAGTCTGGGGGCCGGGGTCGCCCACTCGAGCACCAGGGCATGCCGGCTTCGACCCACTTCTTGCGCCATTGCTGATAGGTGATCTTGCGATCCTCGTCCGATACGCCGAACTGGAAGCCGCACGAAGGGCAAATCTCGTAAGAGCCGCCAGTTCGCTCACCTCGTGGCGGAGCGAACAGACCAGGGTAACCGCAGACGAGACAAACGTGGCTCACGTGGCTGCCTCCGATGGCCGTCGTTCCCGGGCATGTGGGCTGTCGGCCGGTCGCCTCCTCCAGCGCGGCGACGAACCCGTGGCTGCCCAGGGGCGGCCCGTTCGCGCATGCGGCTCGGTCGGTACCGGCCCGCCAACGCATTTCCATTGCTTTAGCACGCCAGGAGGCTAGCTTGCGCTGTCCTCCACTCAATCGATCGTGGACGGTGACAGCGCAGGCGGGAGGCCGACGATGCGATACGTCAACATGAACGAGGTCGCGTTCGACGCCAACGCGATCGCCTTCCCGGGCCTGGGCAACTGCCACGGGGTCGTCTACCAGACCAATGGCGGCTTGTTCGCGCTGCATATCTACGGGGCCGACCACAGCACCCAGAACAAGGCGCCGTTCTTCGGCGATTTCGTCAGGCGGCACAGGGTCGGCGCCGGGGCGGTCGGGCAGCGGCTGTACGGATTCTGTCCGAAGAACCGCTATGTCGGCGGCAACGCGGCGCAGAAGGCGGAGCTGCAGGTGTGCGCGGCGGCGCTCGGCTTCACCGGTCCGATCCACGGCGCCATGTGGGACACCGGGCAGCTGCAATGGGGCACCACCTATGTGGAATGCACCCTGGCCGGCGGCGTGGTGCAGGCGCGGATCGAGAACTTCACCGGCCAGCCCACCGCCTCGGCCGGGAACGGGGCCCACCTCGATCACAAGATCATCGCCGTGGTGCAGCCGCCGGGCTTCGGCTACCAGCCGATGGTCTCCGGCTCGCTGACGCCCCCCGCCACCGTCATCAACGCGGTCACCCGCATGCCGGGGACACCCAGCGTCATCATCGCGTCGTCGCAGCTGTAGGGCTGCACGCCGGCGAGAAAAGTGTAGGTCAGCGCGCCTCCGGCCCTCGGTCCGGGATGTACCACACCCCCCTTGAACAATGTGCCCCCACATGGGGAATGTGGTACAGGCCGGAGGGGTTGCCCATGAGCGATGGCGTTGTGAAGGTATGCGTGCGCATCCCTGCGTCCCGACGTGATGATCTTCTAAGGATTGCCGAAGAATGGAGGGCGTCGGCGCCCGCCCAGAGGCCATTGCCTGTTAGGACACCGGGCTGGGACGCACGGGCGATCCGCGACATCGCCAATAAGCATTTCGGCGGCTATCAAGCGATGTTCGAAGCGCTGGGGTGGCCCGAGCGCGGTAGTGACATGATGCGGAGGATCCAAACGCGCGTCAGGGAGACCTTCGGCTCGGTGGAGGCTTTTGTGGCGCACTATTCGCGATAAGGGGCGAGTTTGCAGTTCAGGTGAGGATGCATTATGGGCAGGAAGCTCACCGGTCCGACTGCAGATGAAGGTTTCAACGACCTCATCCTGGCACACCAGCGCCGCGCTCTGCCGTCGGGCATGCCCGACCCGCCGGAGGCCCTTCCTTCCCTTCCCCCGCCCCCTACTCCGGCATCTCCAGCCCCACCGCCGCCAACGTCTCCGCCTGCCGCTTGGCCAGCGCCGCTTCGTCGAAGCCGCCGATCAGGTCGTGGAACAGGCGGTACCAGTTGATCTCGGCGTTGAGCCGCAGGAACACGGCGCCAAGGCCGATCGCGGCGCGGTCCATGAAGACGAACTCACGCGGTGGGGTCACGCCGCCGATGCGCCTGAGTTCCGCGTGCACCTTGGCGGCGGTGTCGGCGCCGTAAGTGGTGGCGTTGGTCTCCTCGATCCGCCGGGTCTTGTCCTCGAGAATCGGAGCGAAGACGAAGCGCGCCCAGATGTTCAGCGTGTCGATCATCTCGTCGTTGAGGTTGGTGAAGCCCCAGGTCTGATAGGCGTGGGCGGCGCGGTCGCGGTCGCCGTCGCGCACGCCGAAATAGAGGTCGATCACGCCGCCGACGAAGGGCGGATGGAAGATGCGCACGCAGCCGAAGTCCATCAGGTTCAGCGACTGGTCGGGGCGGAGGGTGTAGTTGCC